>JBAVCA010000516.1:0-5236 GCA_049586475.1 Nocardioides sp. | reverse complement strand
AGCCACTGACCAGCGACTGCGATGACAGTGCGTCCATCGACTGGGCACGAGAGATCCGTGGGACGAGCTCCATCGCGAAGCTCGTCACCCCGAGGTCGCGCAGGTCGGCGACGAGCGAGAGGTGCGGTGACTCGGACCCCACGGGCAGGAACGAGACGGTGACGGCACCGCTCCTCAGCCGTCGGACGACACCCGCGTCGAGCGGCTGGACCGAGACGACGAGGTCGGCGCTGGGAAACGGGTCGGCCTCGAGCACGGCCCCGACAGCGACGTACTCCTCGTCCGTGACCTGGGCGCCGTGCCCCGCACCCGGCTCGACGACCACCTCATGCCCCAGGGCAGCCAGCAGAGCCACCAGCTCTGGAACCAACGACACCCGGGTCTCGCCCTCCCGGGTCTCCCGGGGCACCACGACTCTCACGGGTCTCAACCTAGTCCGCACAACGCGCGCCTTCTCGACTCCCGAGCCGCACGACGGCAATTTCTCCCGCGAGCGTTGTGACCTGGGCGCCGTCGCACGCTGCCGAGGGAAAGGGTTCCCGTCTGGATCTTGCCAAGATTTTGCCGGCGTTCGGCAGACGAGCGGCGCCACCGTTCCTAGGGTGGAGACATGTCAGTAGCTGTCGGCCTCGGGACCTCCTCGATGCTCGACCCTCGGCTGGACGATGCCCGGGCTCTGGTGCGGCACGGCAAGATCCGCGCCGCGCTCGACGCACTGGCCCAGCTCGACGGGTCCGCCGCAGGCTGCAGCTTCGAGCGTCACGACCACGCAGAGCTGGTCGCCTTGACGATCGAGTGCCTGTTGGCGCGCGGCGACACCGCCCTCGCCGCCTCGTGGGGCGAGCAGATCTCGGGGCTCGTCATCGGCCGCGGGGCCGCCACCGCCCTGTACGCCCGTGGCGAGCTGGCTGCCGCCCAGGACCTCCCGGACCGCTCCCGCGAGCTCTATCTCGCAGCAGGTGAGGCCGAGGCCGCGCATGCGGCCGGGTCCCCAGCTCCCCAGCACGTTCCTTGGCGGATCGGAGCCGCCCTGGCACTGGTCCGGTGCGGTGATCGCCGAGGCGCCGGCGACCTGGCCCAGACCGAGCACGAGCTCTGCCTCAGCCGAGGCGAGGCGCACGACACCGCGCGGGCGCTTCGCGCCTTGGCCACCACGGTGGCCGACGGTCGCTCGGCGCGCAGGCTCGAGGAAGCGCGAGCGCTCCTGGGGGCCGACGAGTCCCGGCGCCTCGCGGCCCAGATCGATACCGACCTGGCCGGCCTCCTGGTCCTGGGCGGCGAGCTGCCCCGCGCGACGGCGCTCCTGCGCAATGCCGAGCGCTACGCCGCCCGTGAGGACCTGTGGCCGCTGCAGAGCCGGGTCCGCCGCCTGCTCGAGAGGATCGGCGAGACCCCGCGGCGCCTGGAGGCCGAGGCGCTGGCGGTCCTCACCAACGCCGAGCGCGGAGTAGCCCTGCTCGCTCTGGACGGGCTCTCCAACCGCCAGATCGCCGAGCAGCTGGTGGTCTCGGTCAAGGCAGTCGAGGGTCACCTGTCGAAGACCTACCGCAAGCTGGGCGTGAGCACGCGACGCGGGCTCGCCGTCACCGTCGGGCGCGTGGCCTCGTCCTGACGGGGTCCACCGGAGTCAGTACTGGTGGAACCACCGCTCCATCTCCAGGGAGATCCCCGGGCAGGTGAGGTTCATGTCGCGGCCGATCTCGACCCACTGGCCGAGCACCGCCTCACCGCCCTGGATCGCGTTCTCGGGCTCGCACTGCGCCAGCGCCGCCTCGCCCGAGGTCTGCCCCGCGGCACGCCACTCGGGCACCCCGAGGGAGTAGTCACCCACGACCACGCTCCACAGGTACGCCGTCGAGTAGACGCCGATCTCGAAGCCGGCCTCGCGGTAGCCACGCGCCATCCCCTCGACGACCATCGCGTTCGCCACCTTGTCGCTGCTCCACTCGAAGTCGGGGACCGGCTCCACGTCGATCCAGATCACAGGGCTCAGCAGTCCGGCCGACCGCATCGTGCGCACGTTGAAGCGCGCCTGGGCGTATCCGTTGTTGGCCAGCGCCCCCCGCATGGTGCTGCCGTCGTAGGGCCCGTCGTCAGCGTGCTGGGTCAACCGCTGCGGCTCGGGGTAGCTCACCACCGAGTAGGCCGCCGCCATCCGGCCGAGCCGTCGTACGTCGTCGACCTGATCGGCCAGACAGGGGTTGGGATAGAAGCCGGGACCGTTGGTGAGGCCGATCACGACGTAGCGCGCCTCCGGCACGGGAGGGGGTGCGCCCTTCGAACGCTTCTTCTCGATCCCCATCCCCACCGGGCACTGCGGCCAGCTGATGTCGGCGCCCAGCACCGGCTCGTCGATTCCGGTCGAAAGACCTTCCACGGCATCGGCCAGGGGATCGCGGGTCGGGGGGTCCGCAGGCCGCGTGGTCGTGCGACTGCCCGGCGAAGCGCTCGGCTTCGTGGGGGCTCGCGGTGACGTGGTCGGGTCGGGCACGGGGTCTGCAGAGAGCGCGGGGTCACCGGGCGAACCGCCGCACCCCAGCAGCAGGCACCCGGTCAGCGCCAGTGCGCCCAGCCACCCCGATCTCATCATCCGAGCCTACGGGTCGACCACAGCGCTGGTGCGCAGCTGCTGGTGCTCAGACCGGGAGTGCGACGTACGTCGTCTCGAGGTACTCCTCGATCCCCTCGAACCCACCCTCGCGCCCGAAGCCGCTGGCTTTCATCCCGCCGAACGGTGCGGCCGGGTTGGAGATCAGGCCTGTGTTGATCCCGACCATGCCGAAGTCGAGTGCTTCGGCCAGTCGGATGGTGCGGTCGAGGTCGCGGGTGTAGGCGTAGGAAGCCAAGCCGTACTGCGTGGAGTTGGCTGCGTCGATCGCCTCGGCGTCGGTGGTGAAGGTCGTGATCGGGGCGACCGGTCCGAAGATCTCCTCGGTGTTGATCGCGGAGTCGGCGGGCACGTCGACGAGGACCGTCGGGGAGTAGAAGTAGCCGGGTCCCTCCCCGGCGCTGCCACCGACCAGGACGCGCGCGCCGTCCCGGACAGCGTCGGTGACCAGCTTGTTCACCGACTCCCTCGCCTTCTCGTCGATCAGGGGCCCGACGTCGACGCCGTCGTCCTGACCTCGTCCCAGGCGCAGGGCACCCATTCGCTCGGCCAGGCGTCGTCCGAACTCGTCGGCGACGTCCACGTGCACCAGGAACCGGTTGGCCGAGGTGCATGCCTCGCCCATGTTGCGCATCTTGGCGACCATCGCGCCGTCGACGGCTGCGTCCAGCTCTGCGTCCGCGAAGACCAGGAAAGGTGCGTTCCCGCCGAGCTCCATGCTGACCCGTTGGAGCACATCGGCCGACTGACGCACCATGATCCGCCCCACGGCGGTGGAGCCGGTGAACGAGACCTTGCGGAGCCGGTCGTCGGCCTGGAGGGTCTCGCTGAGCCCGGCGGCGTCGGTCGTGGGGACGACGTTGAGGACCCCGGGGGGGAGCCCGGCCTCCTCGAGGAGTCCAGCCAGCGCCAGCATCGTCAGCGGCGTCTGGGCAGCCGGCTTGACGACCATCGTGCAGCCTGCCGCGATGGCCGGCCCGATCTTGCGGGTGCCCATCGCCAGCGGGAAGTTCCACGGCGTGACGAACAGGCACGGGCCGACAGGCTTCTTGATCGTCAGCAGCCGGCTGCCACCAGCGGGCGCCTGCATCCAGCGGCCGTGGATGCGCACGGCCTCCTCGGCGTACCACCGGAAGAACTCCGAGCCGTAGGCCACCTCTCCTTTCGCCTCGGCAACGGTCTTGCCCATCTCGAGGCTCATCAGCTCAGCGACGTCATCGGTGCGGTCAGTGAGCAGGCCGAACGCTCGACGCAGGATCTCGCTGCGATCGCGCGGCGGGGTCGCGGACCACTCGGCCTGGACGGCGACCGCGGCGTCCAGGGCCTGCACGGCGTCGGCGGGCGAGGCGTCGGCGACGGTGGTCAGGGTGCTGCCGTCGGCCGGGTCGATGACCTCGAAACGACGTCCACTTTCGGCATCGCGCCACGCGCCGCCGATGTAGAGCCCGCGGTGATCTGAGGGGAGCAAGTCCAGTCCAGTCATGGTGACCACTCTCGCACCCTGCCCGACATTCTCTTCAGAGTCGTCACGCGCGTCACCGCCGCGCCGTATGCTGCGTGCAGTCGTCCTTCGCCAGGGAGTACCTGCGGGGACGACCAGGACCCCTCGCTGACCCCATGCAGCGAGGGGTCCGCATTTTTCGGTGACCCGTCGCGAGCAACGCGACCATCAGGTGTCGCGGGTCAGCAGTGCGAGCCAGTGCCCGAACCGGCCGTGACCTCGATGCGGCCGTCGCCGGAGCGGGACGTCATCCGGTCCAGAGCTCAGGGAACTGACAGCGCGACCAGCGCGATGTCGTCTCGCGCGACGCCGTCCTGAAAGGCGAGCACCTCGTCGAGCACCCGGGTGACGACGGCGTCGGCACCGTGCCCGAAGCCGGAGTCAACGACGTCCAAGAGCCGTTCGTCGCCGAAGAACCCGGCGGCCCCCGAGGCTTCGGTGATGCCGTCGGTGTAGAGCAACAAGGTGTCGCCGGGACCGAGGTAGAAGTCGTGGTCGCCGTAGTCGGCGTCGTCGATGACTCCCAGCAACGGCCCGGCAGCAGCGAGACGGTAGGCGCGGCCATCGGCAGGAAGCATCACCGGAGCGGGGTGTCCGCCGACGCTGAGCTCGACCCGCCAGCCTCGACCGTCACGCTCGAGTCGCGCCACCACCACGGTGCAGAAACGGTCGCTGACGTCGTGGATCAGCGCCTCGTTCAGCTGGTGCAGCAGCCGGCTCGGTTGCGGGTTGCCGACGGCCAGGGCTCGCACGGTGTAGCGCACCAGCGCGGTGACCACTGCCGCCTCAGCCCCCTTGCCGCACACGTCCCCCAGCACGGCGATCCACTGTCCCTCGCCGAGATCGAAGACGTCGTAGAAGTCTCCTCCGACCACCGAGCCATCGCCCGCCGGACGGTAGGCGGCGGCTACGTCGAGGCCGGGGACCTGCGGCAGCGAAGGTGGGATCAAGGTCTGCTGCAAGGTGCGGGCCAGGGTGCGGGCCCGCTCCTCGGAGGCCTCTGCGCGCTCCTTGGCTGCGACCAGCTCGCGCTCGTAGCGGCGCCGCTCGGTGGCATCGAAGATCGCGATGCGCACTGCCCCGCTCGTGCCGTCGGCATGTCGATCCATGGTGGCGTTGACCAGGAC
>JBAVCA010000515.1:0-3178 GCA_049586475.1 Nocardioides sp. | reverse complement strand
CCTTCGGCTACCGCTGGCGCCCCTGGCCCGGCGACGTCGCCCTGGCCGATGGCGGCCTCATCCTCGACTACGTGCGCACCGTCGCCGAGGAGTACGACGTCGACAAGCTCATCCGCTACCGCTACCGCGTGACGAGCGCCGACTGGGACTCGACAACAGCCCGCTGGACCGTCCAGATCGACCACGACGGCGCCCCGCTGACGATGACCGCCAGCTTCCTGTGGGGATGCACCGGCTACTACGACTACGAGGAGGGGCACGCACCAGACTTCCCGGGCGCCGCGGACTTCACCGGCGCCCTGGTCTACCCGCAGTTTTGGCCCGAGGACCTCGACTACGCCGGGAAGAAGGTCGTCGTGATCGGCTCCGGCGCCACCGCGGTGACGTTGGTGCCGTCGATGGCGCCCACGGCCGCGCACGTCACCATGCTGCAGCGCACGCCGACCTACATCATCCCGCAGCCCGGCACCGACTCATGGGCCAAGCGGCTGGCGCCGCTGCCGGACAAGCTGACCTACCCGATCGTGCGCTGGAAGAACGTCCTGCGGATGGTGGCCAGCTATCAGGTCGCCAGGCGCTTCCCGGAGAAGTCGAAGGCCATGCTGCGCAAGTTCACCGAACCGCAGCTGCCGGAGGGCACCGCCTACGACGAGCACTTCCAGCCGCCGTACGACCCGTGGGACCAGCGCCTGTGCGTCGTCCCGAACAGCGACCTCTTCCAGGCCCTGCGCTCGGGCAAGGCCGAGGTCGTCACCGACACGATCGAAACCTTCACGCCCGCCGGCATCCGTCTCACCTCGGGCCGGGAGCTCGAGGCGGACATCATCATCAGCGCCACCGGGCTGAAGCTGAAGCTCTTCGGCGGGATCGACCTGAGGGTCGACGGCGTCGTGCAGGAGCAGAGCAGCCAGATGACCTACAAGGGCCTGATGGTCAGCGGTCTGCCGAACTTCGCCTTCACCATCGGTTACACCAACGCCTCCTGGACGCTCAAGGCCGACCTGGTCGGCGAGTACGTCGTCCGGCTGCTCGCCCACATGGACCGCAAGAAGTGGCGCAGCGTCGTACCGGTCAAGGACCCCGCGGTCGGTGAGCGGCCCTTCATGGACCTCGCCTCCGGCTACATCCAGCGCGCCCTGGACGGGCTGCCCCGTCAGGGAGACCGGGCGCCGTGGATGCTCAAGCAGAACTATCTGTTCGACCTACGCACGATCCGACGCGACAAGATGGACGACGATGTGTTGCGCTTCACGGCCTGAGCAGCGGGTTGTCACCCCCTAGGGCGGTGTCCGCGCCGCCCAGGGGTGGTTGATTGAAAGCTCGAGCGGCGCCGCGCGCCGCTGCCACGTCAGCGAAGGAGGTCCCCATGGGACTCGGAGACAAGATCAGCAACAAGGCCGAAGACCTCAAGGGCCAGACCAAGGAGACCACCGGCTCCGCGACCGGCAACGAGAGCCTCGAGGCCGAGGGCAAGGGCGACCAGGCCTCTGCCTCGCTGAAGGACGGCGTCGAGAAGGTCAAGGACGCCGGCAAGGACCTCAAGGACGGCCTGACCAAGTAGGTCGAGCTCGTCTCGGCGTGGCTGCTGGCTTCACCGGTGGCGACGTCTCCAGAAGTAGACCACCCCTCGCCGGTAACGTTCGACCGGCGAGGGGTGAGTTGTTTCCACCCGACCCGTGCAGCCAACAGATGATGAGCCGGTGATCAGTCCGTGGTGAGGCAGTGGATCGAGCGATCGTTGTGGGACGTCGTCCCACGCGACCAACGCCAGAGCGACCGCGCCCTGCGCAGACGACAGCTGGTCACCGGGGCCTTCGTGGTCCTGGGCGCTGTGGTGCTCGGGATCCTGCTCCGCCTCGACCAGGGCAGCACCGAGTTCGTGATCTTCTCCCTCGTGCTGGCCGGGGTCTGGACCGTCGGGGCGTTCGCCTCCGGCCCCATCTACCTGGGCAGGATCGTGCGCCACGACCTGCACATCAGGCCGGTGGTGCAACCGCTGGTCATCGGCGCAGCGCTCGCCGCCATCTTCGTGCTGGGTGCCCTCGTGGTGAGGGAGATTCCCTGGCTGGCTGACCAGGTCCGCGGGGTGCTCGGGTTCGCCACCGAGGGCTACCTACCGGTCCTGGTGGTGGTCACGGCGCTCAACGGGATCGCCGAGGAGCTCTTCTTCCGTGGTGCGGCGTACGCCGCCATCACGCATCGACCGGTGCTCTGGACCACTGTGGCCTACGCCGTCGCCACGCTCGCCACCGGCAACGTGATGCTCGGGTTCGCAGCCATCCTGCTCGGCGTCATCGTCGGCCTTCAGCGACGGGCCTCGGGCGGCATCCTCGCACCGATCATCACGCACTGCACCTGGTCCCTGACGATGCTCTTCGCGCTCCCGATCATCTTCGGGGTGTGATCGCGACGGCAGTCGGCGCGCTCAGGCGGACTGCTTGCTCTCCTCGATCGCCTGGCGCACCGCGTCGATGTAGGTGATCGGCTCGCCCGGCACGATCTCGAGGATCGAGTCGTCGTGCACGACGACCTCGGTCGCCATCGAGTCGATGAGGTTCTTGGCCGTGGTGGTGTCGACGTCGGTGACGAACGCGATCCAGTGTGATGACAGTGAGGGCGTCAGCACCGGCACCGTCACGATGGGGAGGCGGCGACCCAGCATCACCTGAGCCGCTTGCTGCATCATCTCGAGGTAGGTGAGCTTCTCGGGCCCGCCGATCTCGAGGATCCGGCCGAGGGCCTGCTCGTTGTCGATCACGCCGTCGAGGTAGCGGATGACGTCGTCGACGGCGATGGGTTGGGTGCGGGTATTGACCCACCTCGGCACGATCATGGCGGGCAGGTTCTTCACCAGCTGGCGGGTGATCTCCCAGGAGATCCCTCCCGCGCCGACCACGATCGCTGCCCGCAGCACCGTCACCGGCACCCCGCCCTCGGCGAGATTGCCCTCCACCTCGCGGCGCGAGCGCAGGTGGGGGGACAGGTCGTCATCCTCCGCGCCAAGCCCGCCGAGGTAGACGATCTGCTGCACCCCAGCGGCTGCGGCAGCCTTGCCGAAGGCCACGGCAGCCTCAGCGTCCTTGCGTTCGAAGTCATCGTCGTCGAGCGAGTGCACGAGGTAGATCGCGACGTCGGCACCCTGGAGCGCCGCGTCGAGCGTCTCCGGCTCGAAGACGTC
>JBAVCA010000514.1:0-2849 GCA_049586475.1 Nocardioides sp. | reverse complement strand
TCACCGGGGGACTGCCGTACTTCGGCGGCCCCGGCAACTCCTACTCGCTGCACGCGATCGTCGAGACGGCGCTGCGCTGCCGGGCGAGTCCCGGCACCTTCGGGTTGGTCGGGGCGAACGGCGGCGCACTCAGCAAGTACGCCGTCGGGGTCTACTCCACGGCGCCCGGCAGCTGGGAGCACGGTCACGACGAGCGACTGCAAGCCGGGCTCGATGCGGTGCCCGACCATCCGGTCGCCCACGAGGCCGACGGCTGGGGTCGGATCGAGACCTGGACGGTGCGCTACGCCGCCGGCGAACCGGTGGGCGCGATCGTCGTGGGTCTTCTCGACGACGGCCGGCGTTTCTTGGCCAACGAGGTGGAGGGCGACCACGGCGGGCTGATCGACCTGCTCCTCGGCGAGAACGCCCACGGCGCACGGATCTTCGCCCGCTCGCTGCCGCAGGGCAACAAGGTCACGGTGAGCGAGGGGCGGATGGCCGAGCTCCTGCCGCCGGTGCCGGTGAGGTTTCGCGACGACTACGAGTACCTGGGAGTGCGGCGCGACGGTCGGGTCCTGGAGATCACGATCAATCGGCCGCAGGTGCGCAACGCCCTCACCCCGGATGCCAGCCAGGAGCTCTCGGACGTCTTCGACGCCTACCTCGCCGACCGGGACCTGTGGGTCGCGATTCTCACCGGCGCCCCCGGCGACGACGGGCGCGGCGCGTTCTGTGCCGGCAACGACCTGCTGCACACCGCCGCCGGGGGAGCGTTGTGGATGCCCAAGACCGGCTTCGGCGGGCTGACCTCGCGCCGCAACCTCACCAAGCCCGTCATCGCTGCGCTGAACGGTCACGCCTTCGGCGGCGGCTTCGAGCTCGCGCTCGCCTGTCACCTGGTGGTGGCCGACGAGCAGGCTCAGCTGGCCCTGACCGAGGTGAAGGTCGGCCTGGTTGCCGCGATGGGCGGGCTCGTGCGCCTACCCCGTGCACTGCCGACCCAGCTCGCCCACGAGCTGATCCTGACCGGACGCCGAATGGGCGCCGCGGAAGCGCAGCGGTGGGGCATCGTCAACCGGGTCGTGCCTCAGGGCGAGGCCCTCGCCGCGGCTCGAGAGCTTGCCGCCGAGCTGCTGGAGAGCTCGCCCACGTCGGTGCGCATCTCGCTGCAGTTGATGGAGGAGGCACGCGCGTACGCCGACCCGGTCGACGCCGTCACCGCACCCACCGACGCCCTCGACCAGCTGCTCGTCGCCCGCGACACCAGCGAGGGCGTGACGGCGTTCGCGTTCAAGCAGAAGCCGCGGTGGCGGAACCTGTGACGGCGGGCGAGCCCCGCTTGTAACTCACCGTTCGGTGCTCTGGCAGGCCGTTCGACGGGCGGGTCAGTAGCCACAACGGTGAGTTACAAGCAACATTTCGCGACAGCACCCCCACACCGAGCCCCGACACCCCCGACAACGAGGAGACCGCCATGACTGAGTCGAACGACGAGCAGGACGCCGTCCTGGTGGAGCGCCGGGACGGCGTCCAGATCATCACGATCAACCGCCCCCATGCCAAGAACGCGCTCAACGGAGCGGTAGCGCGGGGTATCGCGGCAGCCGTCGATGAGCTCGACGCGGACGACGACCTGAGGGTCGGGGTGCTCACCGGCGCGGGAGGCACGTTCTCGGCCGGGATGGACTTGAAAGCGTTTCTGACCGGCGACATGCCTCTCGTGGGCGAGCGCGGCCTGGGCGGTATCACTCAACAGCCGCCGCGCAAGCCGCTCATCGGCGCCGTCGAAGGGTGGGCGGTCGCGGGCGGGTTCGAGCTGTTGCTCGCGTGCGACCTCGTCGTCGCGTCCGAGACCGCCCAGCTGGGTGTGCCCGAGGTGAAGCGAGCCCTCGTCGCAGGCGCCGGCGCCGCGATGCTGCTGACCCGCCGTATCCCGCAGGCGATCGCCCTCGAGCTGCTGCTCACCGGAGAGCCGATCACCGCCCAGCGCGCGGCCGACCTCGGCCTGGTCAACCGGCTCGCGCCGGAGGGCGGCGCGCTCGACGGGGCCCTCGCACTGGCCGCGACGATCGCGGCCAACGGTCCGTTGGCAGTCGCGATCACCAAGCAGATCGCGCGCGCATCCTTTGACTGGGACCTCGAGGAGGGCTGGGCCAAGCAGTCGGAGCTGATGGCGCCGGTGTTCGTCTCCGAGGATGCGCAGGAGGGCGCGACCGCGTTCGCCGAGAAGCGACCGCCGGTCTGGAAGGGCCGCTAGGGAGGCATCCACCTTCCCGCGCTGAGGCTCGTTCCGCTTGTCGCTGCGGCGCTACCGTCGGTGCGGCCAAGCGCTGACCCCTTCCGGGAGTCGAGCGTTACCTCGGAGTGGCCGGCCTCCGGAAAGGCAAGACTCGGAGACCTCGGCGGAGCACGCCAGGAAGAAGTTCGGTTCAGTACAGCACCGAGAGCAGATCGGACTGGCAACTCATCGATCATCGATGCCAATCGTCACCGCTCCGTTAATGTCAGTTGTGACCCGAAAGCGATGAGGACGAGATGACACAAATCAACCCGAGCAGTCGACGTGCGGTACTTCGAGCCGGAGCGTGGACGGCCCCGGTGGTGGTCCTGGCGACCGCTGCGCCGGCGGTAGCGGCCTCCGGACCCGCGGACATCTCCGTGACGGTGCCGACGACCACCGACGACAACGGCACCATGCCGATCACGATCATCTTCGAGAACAAGAACATCCGGACCAGTGGGCCCATACAGCTGTTCGTGGAGTGAAATCTCGATCAGCTGGCGCCGCTCCGGTCGATCCCCTTTCAAACCCCCACGAACATCTCGGACGGCTGTTGGGTTGTTACCGGCCAAGGGGGGACAGACAC
>JBAVCA010000513.1:0-5740 GCA_049586475.1 Nocardioides sp. | reverse complement strand
GTGGGTCGGCAGCGACCGTTTCGGCACAGGTGCCTGCGGGGTTGGCTGCGGGGTTGGCTGCGGGGTGGCTGCAGGGTGAGGGAGTCGGCGGGTGCTGGTAGACAACGGGCATGAGCGAATCGCGTGGGGGCAGCCGCGCTGACCCGCGAGATGCATCGGAGGACCAGCCCGAGCTGCTGCCGGGGATGGTCCGCGCCACGGTCAAGCAGGCGCAGGCCAAGGCGCGCGCTACCCGGGTCCGCAAGGCCGCCGGTGCGAGCATCACCGCAGACCTGCCGGTCGCCAGGGTGCTGGTCGATGTCGCGCTGGCCCACCTCGATCGCACGTTCGACTACGCAGTGCCCGAGACGATGGCGGACGACGCCCGTGCGGGCGTGCGGGTCAAGGTCCGCTTCGCCGGCCAGGATGTCGATGGCTTCATCACCGAACGGCTCGCGAGCAGTGACCACCCGGGCGTCCTGGCCCCGTTGAAGCGCGTGGTGAGCCCGGAGCCAGTCCTGACGCCGGCGATCGCGAGCCTCGCCCGCGACCTTGCCGAACGCTACGCCGGAGTGCGTTCCGACGTGTTGCGGCTAGCCATCCCACCGCGACACGCGACCACCGAGAAGCACCCGTCCGCGCCCGAGCCGGCTGCGGTCGGTCCTGGCGCCGGCGACGCGTGGGCCGACTACCCGCACGCCGCGCCGTTCCTGGCCCACCTGGCACAGGGGCGAGCGCCCCGTGCGGTCTGGACGGCCGCCCCCGGCGACGACTGGCCGGCCATGATCGCGCAGGCGGCGGCGACCACCCTGCGCCACGGTCGGGGCGCAGTGCTGTGCGTGCCCGATGGCAGGGACGTCGCGCGCCTGGACGCCGCCCTGAGCGCCCGGCTCGGGGAGGGACACCACGTCTGTCTCACCGCCGACTCCGGCCCAGCTGCTCGCTACCGCGACTTCTTGGCGGCCCTGCGGGGCACCCGCCGCATCGTGGTGGGCAGCCGGGCAGCAGCTTTCGCCCCGGTGAGCGACCTGGGGCTGGTGGTGATCTGGGACGACGGCGACGACCTGCACGCCGAGCCGCGCGCGCCTTACCCGCACACCCGCGAGGTGCTTCTCCTCCGGGCGGCCCACGAGGACGCAGCGGTCCTCGTCGGTGGCTTCTCGCGCAGCGTCGAGGGAGACTCCCTGGTCCGCACCGGGTGGGCCCACGACCTCGTCGTACCGCGAGAGGTGCTACGCCGGCGCGCCACAGTCCACGTCAGTGGCGCCACGGATCTCTCGAGAGAGCGTGATGCCAGCGGCCAAGGCGCCAGGATCCCGGCCGAGGCGCACGCCCTGATCCGCGACGCGTTGACCAGGGGTCCGGTCCTCGTGCAGACCCCGCGCGCCGGCTACGCGATAGCCCTGGCCTGCGAGCGCTGCCGGACTCCCGCCCGGTGCGACGCCTGTCAAGGACCCCTGGCACTCACCTCGGCCACGACACCGCCGAGCTGTCGATGGTGCGGCACCGCTGCGGGCGGGTGGGCCTGCGGCGAATGCAACGCAACCGGCCTCAGAGCGCCGATCCTGGGGGAGTCACGCACTGCCGAGGAGCTCGGCCGGTCGTTCCCCAGCACCCTGGTGCGTACCTCTGCCGGCGACCACGTGCTTGCCGGTGTCGACCCACGCGCCGGCATCGTCGTGGCGACACCCGGAGCCGAGCCGGTGGCCGATGGCGGGTACGCCGCGGTGGTGCTGCTCGACACCTGGCTGCTGCTGGCCCGCGACGACTCCCGAGCCGAGGAGGAAGCCCTGCGTCGGTGGAGCAACGCGGTGGGCCTTCTGCGACCCGGTGGGAGCGCCCTGGCGGTCGGCGACCCTGCTCACCCTGCGCTGCAAGCACTCGTCCGTTGGGACCAACCGGGCTTCGCCCGCCGCCTGTCGCAGGAGCGCCAGGAAGCACGCCTGCCCCCGGCTGTGCGACTGGTGACCGTCACCGGTGAGCCTGGGGCGCTCGACGACGTGCTGACCCTGCTGGCCCCACCCGAGCACGTCGAGGTGCTCGGTCCGGTGCCGAGTGGCAGCGACGAGGAGCGACTCGTGCTGCGGACGCCGCGCGCCCACGGCGCCGAGCTGGCCCGGACGCTGGGAGAGCTCCAGCGTGCCCGCTCGAGCCGCAAGCTGGACGCAGTCCGCATCCGGGTCGACCCGCCGAGCCTGTGACCCCGGGTGAGCGGCCGCCGCGGCTCCCGGCCCCTCGCCTGTTCCCGGCTGCACCCCGACCCCTAAACTCGATCCTCGGGGCAACGTCGCCCCGCAGTGACTGTCGAGGAGCTTTGTGGCCATCCAGCCGATCCGCCTGTTCGGGGACCCGGTCCTGCGCTCGAAGGCCCTCGAGGTCGTCGACTTCGACAAGGAGCTGCGCACGCTCGTCTCCGACCTCACCGACACCATGCTGGAGGCCCCCGGGGCTGGCCTGGCCGCTCCACAGATCGGTGTGGGACTCCGGGTCTTCACCTGGAACGTCGACGGCGATCTCGGGCACCTGGTCAACCCCGAGCTCACGTTGTCTGCCGAGGAGCAGGACGGCCCGGAGGGCTGTCTGTCGCTCCCCGAGCTGTCCTTCGACTGCGTACGCGCGCTCTCGGTCGTCGCCCGCGGCTGGTCCATGCATGGCGAGCCAGTGACGATCCACGGCAGTGACCTCCTGGCGCGGGCCATCCAGCACGAGACCGACCACCTCGACGGAGTGCTCTTCATCGACCGCCTGGATGCCGACGCCCGGAAGCTGGCCATGCGGGAGATCCGCGAGTCGGAGTGGTTCGGGCTCGAGCAGCCGCTGGTCAAGGTCAGCCCGCACGCGACCCGCGGGCTGGGGCTCTGAGGACCATGCGTCTGGTCTTCGCCGGCACCCCCGAGGTCGCCGTGCCCGCGCTCGATGCCATCGCCGGCTCCGACCACGAGCTGGTCGGCGTGATCACCCGTCCCGACGCCCCCTCCGGGCGCGGGCGCAAGCTCGTGGCCAGCCCGGTCGCGCTACGGGCCGACGAGCTCGGCGTTCCGGTGCTGAAGCCTGATCACCCGCGCGACGCAGACTTCCAGGCGGCCCTGCGGGCCCTGGAGCCCGACTGCTGCCCGGTCGTGGCCTACGGCGCCCTGCTGCCACAGTCCGCCCTCGACATCCCGCCCCTCGGCTGGGTCAACCTGCACTTCTCCTGCCTGCCCGCCTGGCGCGGCGCCGCTCCGGTGCAGCACGCCGTGTGGGCCGGCGACGAAGTCACCGGCGCCACCACGTTCCGCATCGTCAAGGCGATGGACGCCGGCCCGACATTCGGCGTGATGACCGAGCGGATCCGACCCACCGACACCGCGGGTGACCTGCTCACGCGCCTGGCCGAAGGCGGGGCGGGCCTGCTTCTTGCCACGTTGGACGGTCTCGCGACCGGTGACATCGTTGCGCTCGACCAGCCCACCGACGGTGTCAGCATGGCCCCGAAGATCATGGTCGAGGACGCCGAGATCGACTGGAGCGAGCCCGACACGGCCGTCGACCGCAGGGTCCGCGCCTGCACCCCCGCACCCGGTTCGTGGTCGACTTACGCCGGCGAGCGGATCAAGATCGCGCCGGTGACGCTCACCGACCCGGCCGACGGGTTGCGTCTGCCACCCGGCGAGCTGGCTGTCGGCAAGAAGCAGGTGCTGGTCGGCACGGGTACGTACGCGGTGCGCCTGGGCGAGGTCAAGCCCTTCGGGAAGAAGACGATGGACGTGACCGACTGGGCTCGAGGAGCGCGCGTCGAGTCCGGGGTCGTCCTGGGCGCTGATGGCTGAGAAGGGCGGCCGCCGCAACGACGTCGACGTTGCCCGGCTCGCCGCTCTCCAGGTGCTCAAGACGGTGCGGGTCGACGACGCCTACACCAACCTGGTGCTGCCCGCGGTGATCAGCCACTTCGCCCTGGGTCCTCGTGACGCCGCGTTCGTGACCGAGCTGGCCTCCGGTTCCATTCGATGGCGCGGCACCTACGACGCGATCCTGGCTGCCTGTGTCGACCGATCGTTGGCCAAGGTCGAGGCGAAGGTCCTCGACGTACTCCGGCTGGGCACGCACCAGCTGCTCGCGATGCGGGTCCCCGACCACGCCGCGATCAGCACCTCGGTCGACCTGGTGCGAGCGACCGTGAGCGAGGGGGCGGCCGGCTTCAGCAACGCCGTCCTGCGCAAGGTCGCGGCGCAGGACCTGGAGACTTGGATCGCCCAGGTTGCCCCCGATCCGGTAGCCGACCCGCAGCACTACGGCGGGGTCGCCTTCAGCCATCCGGACTGGGTGGTCGACGAGCTCCGCAAGGCCATCGGTTCGGACGAGCTCGACGCGCTTCTCGCCGCCAACAACATCCCACCCAAGGTCACCTTGGTCGCCCGTCCGGGTCGATCAACGCGAGATGAGCTGCCCGGAACACCCACGCCCTACTCGCCGTACGGGGTGACGCTCGCGAGCGGTGCTCCGGGAGAGGTCTCGGCGGTGGCCGAAGGGCGGGCGGGCGTGCAGGACGAGGGCTCGCAGCTCGTGGCGGCCGTCCTCGCAGCAGCCGACGTCCGGGGTCGAGACCGGCTTTGGGTGGACCTGTGCGCTGGGCCCGGCGGCAAGGCGGCGCTGCTCGCCGCACTGGCCGACGGCTCCGGCGCCGAGCTGCTTGCGGTGGAGTCCCAGCAGCACCGGGCCCGCCTGGTGAGCCGCAGCCTGAAGGGTGCGTCCGGAACCTGGGGCGTGGTCACCGCCGACGGCACGTCGCCACCGCTGGCACCCGGCGCCGCCGACCGAGTGCTGGTCGATGCTCCCTGCAGCGGCCTGGGCGCGCTCCGCCGCCGCCCCGAGGCTCGCTGGCGGCGCAAGCCCGGCGACATGGTGCCGTTGGTGCTGCTGCAGCGACGACTGTTGGCGTCGGCCCTGGACCTGGTGCGACCGGGTGGGGTCGTGCTCTACGCCACGTGCTCCCCGGTCACCTCCGAGACCTCCGACGTGGTCAGCTCGGTGGTCGGAACCCGGCCCGACGTAACGATCGAGGATGCTCACGCCTTGCTGCCCGACGTGCCCGACTGCGACGGGCTGCTGCCCGGCACCGTGCAGCTGTGGCCGCACCGGCACGGCACGGACGCGATGTTCATGGCGCTGCTGCGTCGCCACTGAGGCGTCCGCCACTACGGTGAGGCCGTGGCTACGAAGTCCCCGTCCGTCGAGATCGAGGTCGACGACCGCGTGGTCGTCGTGAGCAACCCGGACCGGGTCTACTTCCCGGCGGTCGGAGACGGCGGGGCGACGAAGCTCGACCTGGTCGAGTACTACCTCGCAGTCGGTCCGGGGATCGTCAACGCCCTCTTCGAGCGGCCCTGCATGCTGCACCGCTACCCGAAGGGGCTCGAGGGCCCCAAGGTGCACCAGAAACGGCTTCCCCACGGGGCGCCGCCGTGGGTGGAGACCGTCAGGCTGCACTTCCCGCGGTGGGACCGGACCGCCGACGAGCTGTGCGTGACCGAGCTCGGGGCAGTCATCTGGGCGGTACAGATGTCGACGGTCGAGTTCCACCCGTGGAACAGTCGCCGCGAAGACCCCGAGAGTCCGGACGAATGGCGCATCGACCTCGACCCGGGTCCGCTGTCGGACTTCGACCAGGTGCGTCGGGTGGCAGCGGTGACGCAGGAGCTCCTCGACGAGCTGGGTGCGGTGGGTCATCCCAAGACCAGCGGCGGGTCCGGGCTGCACGTCTACGTGCGGCTCCGCCCGGACC
>JBAVCA010000512.1:0-13228 GCA_049586475.1 Nocardioides sp. | reverse complement strand
TCTCGTCGACGTCGAAGCGGTCAAGACCATCGTGGCTCGCGCTCTGTCCCAGGTGCCCGGAAGCGCTGCGGTCAGCGGCTTCATCGAGCTCGCTGTCACCACGGCGTACGACGGTCCGGCTGAGCCGCGTCCGCTGGCCGAGGTGGTGGACCGCCAGCAGGTCGTGGTGCTTCTCGACCGGGTGCTGGCCCTGAGCCCGGTGCTCGAACGCGCTCTGGAGAGCCTCACCGACTCGCCGCTGGTCGGTACGACGGCGTCCCGCTTCATGGGCCGCATCGTGGGTGAGGTGGTGCAAGCCAACCAGGCTGTTGCCGACAAGGTGCCCGGACTGGGCTCGTTGATGTCGTTCGGCACCAGTGCGGCCTCCAAGATGATGGGCGCCGCCGACAAGCAGCTCGAGGGGCTTCTGGGCGACACGGTGGGCAAGACGGGCACCTTCGCCGTACGACGACTGAACCGGATCATCGTGGAGACGGTGCGCGACCCCACCACCCGCGCGGCAGTGCTGCAGGTCTGGGACCTCGCTGCCCAGGAGCCGGTCGGTGGTCTCGGCCCGCGGCTGACCCGCGAGGAGGTCGACGGCGTTGTCGACGCCGTGCACGACCTGGCGATCACGGCGCTAGCGAGCGACCAGGTAGCGCAGCTCGGAGCGGTCGTCGTGGAGGGGTTCTTCGAACGCTTCGGAGGTTTCACTCCTATCGAGCTGCTCGACGAGCTCGACCTCGACCGCTCGGACCTGGTGACCGACCTCGTTGCGATCGCGCCCGGGGCGATCGGAGCCCTGCGGGAGTCCGGTGATCTCGAGCGCCTGATCCGTGCGCAGCTGGAGCCGTTCTACGCCTCCGACGTGGTGTCGGGGCTGACCGGCAGCCCCGAGTAGACACCGGTCCGCACTGAGCGCCCCGGTGCCGGGTGATCGGGGGGCGAGTGAGTCTCGGTGCCGTCGAGGATCAGTCGAGGACGTCGGCCACCGAGACCGTTCCTTCTCCTGCTTCGACAGCCTCGACCAGAGCCGCGACCTCCGCGTCGCTGAGCTCGACGTCGGTCTCGGTCAGAGCTTTGCGCAGCTCCTTCTCCACGGTGCCCTCGGTGGCTCCGTCCTGGTAGGAGGTGATCCGGTCGACGACGGCCTGGACTGCCTGGATGCGCTCGTTGCTCATGGCATCGGTTCTACCCGGTTCGGGTCCGCTCTGCTTCACCCCGAGGTCGGGCGAGGGGGGACTCCGTCGGCTGTCAGGCTGGTGGCATGGCCGATCACGTCCCTGCTCCTTCCGGACCCGTCGTGGTCACCGGCGCCAACGGCCTCGTCGGCTCACGCGTCTGCTCGGCCCTTGCGGCGCAAGGGGTCGTCGTCCGCGCGGTTGTTCGCCGACCGGGCACCGCACCGACCCTGCCGGGCGTCCAGGAATGGGTCGGGGACTTCCACGATCCGGGTATGGCGGCGGCCGCGACCGACGGCGCGAGTGCCGTGGTGTCCACCGTGCACCCGATGGGAAGCGATCTCGAGACCCAACGCCGGATCGGCGTGGAGGGAACGACCGTCCTGGCCAGGGCGGCCCGAGAGGCTGGGGTCAGCCGGTTCGTGCACGTCTCGACTGCGGCGGTCTATGACCGGTCGCCCGAGGCTGGTGACGTGGCCGAGAGTGCGCCGCTGGTCGGCGACGACGCCGGGGACTACCCGGTGACCAAGCGAGATGCCGATGCGGCGCTGGCCGATGTCAAGGGTCTGACGACGGTGCTGCTGCGCCCACCCGCGATCCTGGGCTCGGGCGCCTCCTCGGTGTGGAACTCGCTGCGTCCGGCGGCGGTGCGCGAGCACGAACAGGCGCGTCACGCTGTCGCTGGCGCAACCTTCGCCTGGGTGCACGTGGACGACCTGGCGTCGCTGGCTGCCGACATCGCCTCGGGAGCGATACCCGCGTCGAGCGACGGATCTCGCGGCCCCGTGGTCGGCGGCACCACGGTGGTCAACGTCGCGAGCGGTCCCGCCACCCAGCGCGACTACTACGAGTCCGTCTGTCGGGCGGTGGGCGTCGAGCCGGTGTGGGAGGAGGGGCCGCTTTGGACAGGACAGGTCCGCGCGGACCGGGCCCGGGCGTGGGGATGGCAGCCGGGAGTGACGCTCGACGCCGCACTGGCCGAGGTCCGCGCCGGGCTCGACGACTGACCTGCCAGCGGCTCAACTCTCACCGGGGTGCGGTGTCGTGGAAGGCGGGTGGAGAAGTGGGAGGCGGCTGGCGCGCAGTCAGCAGGGCCGCGGTGGTCTCGAGGTGGGTCCGCATCGCCCGCTCGGCGAGCTCTGGGTCGTTGCTGACGACCGCGGCGACGACCGGAGCATGCTCGGCGTGGATCTCCATCAGGGTGCGACCGGTCGCCGTGGTCGGCGGGCCCAGCAGCGCCGTCGCCGCGCGCAGCTGGTCCACGATCACAGCAGCACGACCGTTGCCCGCAGCCCGGAGCAGGGCATCGTGCAGTGCGCGGTCAGCGGGCCAGAACGACTCCGGGTCGTCGCTGTCCGCGGCGGTGCGCATCGCGTCGAGGTGGGCGGTGATGCCGCGCCGCGTCTCGTCATCGGCGTAGCCGGCCGCGCGTCGGCAGGCGGCTGGTTCGAGCGCCAGCCGGATCTCGAAGATCTCCTCGACGTCGTGCCGGGTGGGCAGCACGACCCGGAAGCCGCGGTTGCGCGCAATCTGCACCAGCCCGGCGTCCGCGAGACGTAGTAGAGCCTCACGCACGGGGCTGCGCGAGACCCCGAGCAGCTCGGCCAGCTGGTAGACCGAGTACGTCGTCCCCTCGATCAGCTCGCCCGCCGCGATCGCTTCCCGGACCGCCACCGCCACGGCGTCCGCGAGCGTTGAGCGCTCGGACGGGAGAGTGAGGGTGGGCATTGAGGTCCTCGGGTCGGGAGGTCGTGTAACTCACCGTTGCGTTCTCTGGTGTGCTGGTCGAGCAACCGGGTAGAGGCTGTAACGGTGAGTTACAGGAGGTGGTGGGTAACATGTTACTCATGAACGACGTGATGCAGGCTCTCACCCGCGCCGGACTGGAAGCGCGCGCCGACGCCGGCACCGTCGCGATGTACTCCACCGACGCCTCGCTGTACCGGATCGCCCCGCTCGCCGTCGTCCGACCGCGCCATGTCGACGAGGTGGCCGCAGCACTGGCTGTGGCTCGCGAGCAAGGGGTGCCGCTCACCTCCCGTGGCGCTGGTACGTCGGTCGCCGGCAACGCCGTGGGCCGCGGGATCGTCTTGGACTTCTCCCGCCACCTCAACCGGGTGCTCTCTATCGACCCGGAGGATCGCACCGCGGTCGTTGAGCCCGGTGCCGTGCACGCCGTGCTGCAGAGGGCAGCGTCACCGCACGGCATCCGCTTCGGCCCCGATCCCTCGACCCACCCCCGCTGCACCGTCGGCGGGATGATCGGCAACAACGCCTGTGGATCGCGAAGCCTGGCTTACGGGCGCACCTCCGACAATGTCGCCGGCCTACGCCTGCTCACCGCGAGCGGAGCGGCGCTGGCGACCGGCTACGACGCGGCGGGGGCTCCGACCCTGATCGGTGGGGAGCTGATCGCGGCGGGGTTGCGCGAGGTGATGGCGCGACACCTGGCGACCACCCGCACCGAGTTCGACCGGTTCGGTCGTCAGGTCTCCGGCTACGCGGCCCAGCACCTGCTGCCGGAGCGCTTCGACCTCGGCCAGGCTCTCGTCGGTTCCGAGGGAACGCTCGGCGTGATCACCGAGGCGACCGTTCGCCTGGTTGTCGATGCTCCCGTGCGGGTCGTCGTCGCGATGGGATTTGCCTCGATCGTCGAGGCCGGGGAAGCATCACCGGCCGTGGTCGCGCACGGGCCCACCGCGTGCGAGGGACTCGACTCCCGCCTGCTCGCCGTGCTCCGCGAGCGCCGCGGCGAGGCCGCCGTGCCGCCGCTGCCGAAGGGCGAGGCCTGGCTCTTCGTCGAGCTTGCCGGTGACGACCAGGCCGAGGTGGCTGACCGGGCCCGTGTGCTGGCGACCTCGGGGATCGCGCTCGACGCCCTTGTCGTCGAGGATCCGATCGTGCAGGCGACCCTGTGGCGGATCCGAGAGGACGGCGCCGGCATGGCCGGACGCTCGCCCGCGGGCCGTCCGGCCTGGCCGGGCTGGGAGGACGCCGCGGTCCCGCCCCACATGCTGGGCTCCTACCTGTCCCGCTTCGACGAGCTGGTCTCGTCCTACGGCCTGACCTCGGCGCCGTACGGCCACTTCGGCGACGGGTGCATGCACGTGCGCCTCGACTACCCGCTCGACCGGCCAGACGGCACGGCAGTGTTGCGCTCGTTCCTGGTGGAAGCCGCCGCGCTGGTGGGGGAGTACGGCGGCTCGCTGTCGGGCGAGCACGGCGATGGCCGCGCGCGCAGCGAGCTGTTGCCGCACATGTACTCGCCGGACGCGATCAAAATGTTCGGCGAGATCAAGCACGTCTTCGACCCCGACAACCTGCTCAACCCGGGCGTGCTGGTCGACCCCGACCCGATGGACGCCGACGTGCGGTACGCGGGCTCGTTCCCCATCGAGCGCTCCGGACGCAAGCAGCTGGCCTTCGCCTACCCCCACGACGACGGCGACTTCGCGCAGTCGGTGCATCGATGCACCGGCGTGGGCAAGTGCCGCGCTGACAACGCGGCCTCGAACGGCGTGATGTGTCCCTCCTACCTCGCGACGCGGGAGGAGAAGGACTCCACCCGCGGCCGGGCCCGGGTGCTTCAGGACGTCGTGCGCGGCGAGCTGGCCTGGGACGCGCCGGAGGTGCGCGACTCGCTCGACCTGTGCCTGTCCTGCAAGGGCTGCGCCTCGGACTGCCCGACCGGGGTGGACATGGCGACGTACAAGTCGGAGGTGCTGCACCAGACCTACTCGGGCTCGGCCCGTGGTCGGTGGCGGCCGCGTCCCCGCTCGCACTACTCCCTCGGTCGGCTCCCGCTGTGGGCGGGCTTGGTCGGGCGGGTGCCGGGGCTGGCGCTGGTCGCCAACGTGCTGCTGCGCCTGCCGCTGCTGGGTGCGCTGGGCAAGTGGGTGGCCGGAGTGGACCGACGGCGCTCGGTGCCGGCCTTCGCGCCGCGGTCCTTCCGCGCATCGTTTGCACCGTCGAGCGCGGGCATCACCGGAGCGAAGCCGGTGATCCTGTTTGCCGACTCCTTCTCCGATGCCTTCGACCCCGCCGTCGCCCATGCGGTCGTCCGGGTGCTCGAGGCGGCAGGTTACGAGCCCCGACTCCCCGACGACCAGGTGTGTTGCGGGCTGACGTGGATCACCACCGGCCAGCTGGACGCCGGGCGCCGGATCTTGGGAGCGACGGTCGCCTCTTTGGTGGGTGCGGCCCGCGCCGGCATCCCGATCGTCGGCATCGAGCCGTCGTGCACCGGGGTGCTCCGCTCCGATGCGGTCGAGCTGCTCGACAGCGACGATGCTCGGTTGGTGGCGGCGGCCACGAAGACCTTGACGGAGCTGCTCTTGGAGACGCCGGGCTGGACCGCCCCCGACCTCCGCGGCACGACAGTCATCGCTCAGCCGCACTGCCACCACCATGCGGTGATGGGGTGGCAGGCCGACGCCGAGCTGCTCGCTGCGACCGGAGCCGCGGTGCAGCGGCTGTCGGGCTGTTGCGGGTTGGCCGGCAACTTCGGCGTGGAGATCGGCCACTACGAGGTGTCGGTCGCGGTGGCCGAGCAGCAGCTGCTCCCGGCTCTCGACGCCTCGCGCGACGCAGTGGTGCTCGCAGACGGCTTCTCCTGTCGCACGCAGGTCGCTGATCTGCGCGGACGGGAGTCGGTGCACCTGGCGCAGCTGCTCGACGTCACGGCACCGTCAGCCGGTCGCAACCACGCCTGAGGGAGTCCGTCAGACGCCGGCTTGCTCGTCCTGCGTCAACGGTGCAGTGCGCTCGTGCTGCGTGATGAGCTGCTCGCTCAGACGGGCATGGGTGTGGGGCACCAGCGCCGTCAGCGCGACCCCGACGAACGCGGCGAGCGCGCCGACCAGGAAGCAGAGCTGGTAGGCCCCCTCGGTCGGGATCGTCACTCCGCCGAAGTCCCTGGTGGACGAGGTGAGCACGGTGACCATCAGGGCGGCGGCGGCCGTGGTGCCGATCGATCGCATCAGAGCGTTGATGCCGACCGCGGCCCCGGCCTCGCGCGCGGCCACGTGGCCCATGATCAACGTCGGCATCGCGCCGTACCCGATCCCGACACCGGCCGAGGCGATGCAGGACGCGATCAGCAGCTGCCAGGGCGAGCCCATCAGGAAGAACGCCACCAGGTAGCCCACGCCGAGCACCGCGGCCCCGATGATCAGGGTCTGCTTGGGCCCGACGACGGTCATCAGGCGACCCGAGACGGGAGCGAACGCCATCATCACCAGCCCGCCGGGCGCCATCCACAGCCCAGCCGCCAGCAGCGACTGCCCCAGGCCGAAGCCCGTCGCCGACGGGAGCTGGAGCAGCTGGGGCACCACGATCGCCTGCGCCATCATCCCGAAGCCCACGGCGATCGCGGCGAGGTTGGTCAACAGGACCGGACGGCTCGAGCTGACCCGCAGGTTGACCAGGGGCTCGCGCTGCCTCAGCTCGTAGGCCCCCCACACGAGCAGGACGACGATGCCGCTGGCCAGGGCAGCGAGAGTGCGACCGCTGGTCCAGCCCCACGTGTTGCCCTTGGAGACGCCGACGAGGGTGGCGACGAGCCCGATCGTGAGCCCGCAGGCTCCGAGGACGTCGAGCGAGCCCCCCGCGTGGTCGTTGCGGTGTGGGACGAGCACTACGCAGCCCAGCATCAGCGCGGCGGCGAAGGCGGCCCCCATCCAGAAGATCGCATGCCAGTCGAAGGTCTGGGCGACAAATGCCGAGAGCGGCAGCCCGACAGCCCCACCGACGCCCAGCGTCGCGCTCATCGCGGCGATCGCGGTGTTGGCCATCGCCGGGGGAGTCACCTCGCGGAGCAGCGCGATGCCCACCGGGATGAAACCGAGCGCCATGCCCTGGAGGGCCCGACCCGCCAGCATCGGCGCCAGGGTGTCGGACGTCGCGGAGATGAGTGATCCGACCACCAGGAGTGCGGAGGTGGTGACCAGTACGCGTTGCTTGCCCACCAGGTCGCCCAGCCGCCCGCTCAGGACCATCGACACGGCGCCCGCCAGGAGCGTGATGGTGACGACCCAGCCGGCGTTGGAAGCGGTGGTGCCCAGCAGTGTCGGCAGCTGACCCTGGATCGGCACCACCAGCGTCTGCGTCAGCGAGACCGTCATCCCGCCGAAGCACAGGACGACGACCGACAGGAGCGCCCGGTCGGGCGCGCGAAGCGCCGGGCTGTGGTCGTCCATGAATGTGTACGATACACATCCTGCGGCCGCGCGCTGCAAACAGTGATCGGGCTCACGTAGATCTCGTGACCACCCCGCGGCAGGCCAATCTCGAGTCGTGTCAGAAAGGACAGCCAGCTGGTGTCCGAAGCCGACCCGCCCGCCGAGGACCTCGCCGACGTCGCTGCCCTGGGTGACGAGTTGTTGCGACTCCAGCGGCGCCGCACGTCGGTCTACGACGGCGTGGTGCTCGACAACTCGGCCTTTCGGTTGCTGTGGTTGCTGTCCGACGGGGTGCCGCGAACGCTGCGTCAGCTCGCCGAGGGCCTCGACCTCGAGCAGTCGACGGTCAACCGTCAGGTCAATGCGGCGTTGGCGGCCGGCTACCTGGAGCGCTTCGCGGAGCAAGGCAGCCGCGGCAAGCTGCTACGGCCCAGCCCGAGGGGGGAGCAGGCCTATGGGCACGACGGACTGATCCGGGCGGAGCTGATCTCCCGCGCCCTGGCCGACCTGGGCGCCGGTCGTGCGGAGCGGCTGATCGAGGACCTGAGATTGTTCAACGATGCCTGGGACCGAGCATTGAGTCGCGGCGACCGCGATCCCGGGATGCCCGGACCCGGCGCCTGAGCCAACGAGCTGCGTTCTTCTGACTGCCCGATCGAGGCGGTGGGCGGAAGCGCATGCCCGGCGAGAGCCGCTCGGGAGCGGTCTGTGAGTCCGGTCACGATCGGGGTCCGCAGGGCGTCGCCAAGTCGACGGAGGCGAGGCAATTTACCTAACCTGGTTTCCGCCATGACCTCTCCCACCCTTCGCGCCGATGCCCCCGGCGGGCGGGAGCGGCTGGTCTGGCCGGACCTGGCCAAGGGCGCCTGCATCCTGCTGGTGGTCCTGCACCACGTGATCGTCAAGGACTACCCCGCTGTGGTCGGCGCAGCCTTCGAGCCCGTCGAGGACTTCTGGCGCGGGCTGACCTTCGCCCTCAAGCCGGTGCGGATGCCGCTCTTCTTCGTGGTCAGTGGGCTCTTCACCGCCTCCGCGGTCTCGCGGTCCTGGCGCTCGTCCTGGCGCCGGGTCGTCTCCGGCTACTACCTCTACGTCATCTGGCTGGGCGTCTACATCGTGGTCTACCGGCTCGAGCGCGAAGTCCCCGCCAACCGGGTGAACGGGGTCGCAGACTTCTTCGGTGAGCTGATCTGGGCGGCGTCGAGCATGTGGTTCCTGTACGCACTCGCGGTCTACTTCGTGGTGGCCAAGGCTCTGCGCGGGCTACCGCCGGCGCTGGTGGTGGCGGCCGCGGCCACTCTGTCGATGGCGGTCTCCTGGTTCGGGATCGAGGAGAACAACCGCTTCTCCGTGCTCGTGCACCTGGTCTTCTACCTGGTCGGTGCCTACTACCCACAGGTGCTGCGCCGGGTCGCAGACCTGCGGCTGAGTAGCCCCGCGGTGGTCGGGCTGGCGCTGCTCTACGCAGCAGCCGTCGTGGTCGTCTTCCACAGCGGGTTGCCGTCGAGCCTGACCGCTTTCGGAGCTTCCTTGATCGGCATCCCCCTGGGCATCGCGCTGGCTGTGCGCTGCGTCGGGACCCGGATCGGGACCGGGCTCGCCTGGATGGGGCGGCGGACCCTCCAGGTCTACGTGATGCACCTGGCCGTCCTGGTCGCACTGGTGCAGCTGCCGCTGGCCTTCGGTGAGACCGCGACCCTCGGCCTCGTCACTGCGCTCGGATACCCGCTGGCGATGAGTGCCGTCGTGGTGGTCGGGTGCCTCGCCCTGCACCGGGTGCTGCAGCGCCTAGGTGCCGGCTGGCTCTTCGCCCTGCCCGCGGTGATCGATCGCCGCCTCGCAGGCGCTCCGAAGGCACCTGACCGCGAGTCGCTGGAGCAACCGGTCCCGGCTCTCGCAGCGAAGTAGGCGGGCGCACCACGCCGTCGCGCTCGAGGGGGCACCCGGGGGGGTGTGCTCAGGCACGGGATCGCCGACACGGTCAAGGACGCATGGGCACTTGCTGGCTCCAGGTCAATCCGCACCCGGGCTGAGCACCAGGATCCCACTGCCCGCCACGAGCGGCCGCGCGCTCCTGTCCGCGATGACGGCCGTCCCGATCGTGGAGACCGTCTCACTGACGTCGACCTGGAACGGCAGGCCATCACGGCGGGTCTCCCAGAGGCGTCGCCCGATCGGGTCCTCGGAGTGCTGGACGTCGTAGTCGCGGAGCGTCACGTAGAGGTGGTCGCCGTAGAAGTCGAGCAGCAGGGCGGTGGTGAGGCTGTAGTGGAAGATCCCGCCGTGCGAGATCTGCACGATGCCGTCGGACTGAACTGCCGTGGTGTCGTGCACCTCTCCGGCGAGGTAGAGGTCGACGCCGAAGCGCTTGAAGACCTTCCACAGCTTCGAGTCCTCGCCTCGCGGATAGTGCAGGCGGCTCGAGGCCCGGGTGCGCACCGGGTAGAGGATCGGTGTGTGGGCCTGGACGATGACCCACCGGACATCGTCGCGGCGGGCCTTGCGCAGCACGTCGCGCAACCATCGCATCTGCTGGCGGTCGACGCGGATCTTCGCGCGGGCCGGGGTGATGTCGAAGACGTCGAGGGTCACCACCTGGACGTCCGGAGACGGTCGGCCGGCGTACGCCGTGAGCCGGGCCGGTCCCCTGGGGTGGTCGGCGAGCAGAGGTCGGCCGGCGGCGTTGGTGGTGAACTCGCGCGCGAACTCGGCCTTGAAGTCCTCGGCGAGCAGGCGCTTGCGTCGCGGCCAGGGATCGTCGCCGTACTCGTGGTCGCCCATCGCCGGGAACACGGCGAGGCCGCGGTCGGTGAAGCGCTGCTTCCACTGCGGGTAGTAGGTGCGGGCGGCGCGTCGTACGGCCGCGCGGCGCTCGGCGCGCGTGTCGACGGGGCCGAAGTTGCCCGAGTCGTGGTCGTCGTACCCCCACCGCCCGTCGACGAGGTCGCCGGCGACCAGGACGCCAGCCGGGTCGAGGTCCTGCCAGTCGTCCAAGATCGTGTCGAGAGCTGTCTCGTAGGCGGCGTTGGTGGAGTTGATGGTGCGGGTGAGGGGGTCCTGCTCCGACCATGATCCAGGCCCCTCGGCGAGATCACCGACGTCGTTGTTGAGGAAGTCCGGGCTCGAGAGCAGACGCAGGTCCGGGGAGAGGGTCGGGGTGCCGCCCGAGATCGTGCGAGCAGGCAGGCTGATCTCGCGATCCAGGAGCCCGCTGGTCGCGACGGCCTCCCCGCTGACCTGGTCGCCGTCGTCCCCGACGGCGATCACGGAGAAGATCACCGAGTCGACCCCGTCGGGGAGCATGCAGACGAGGTCGGTCAGGTCGGGCCCGAGAAGCGCTGAGGTGGTCCTGGTGACCGTGCTCGAGATGCAAGCGTCGGGGATCCGCACGATCTGTGCGTGATCGAGGGCGAGACTGATTTGGTCGGTGGCCTCGGCCAGGTCGATGCGCGCGCGCAGGAGGCTCAGCGAGGTCACTGCACCGTCCGCGGACCGTGCCTTCCCCGCATCGAGCCAGGTGATCGTGTCGTTGCCGGGGACACTGACGGCAGAAGGGTCTTGGCCAACAGCGCCGCCCGCATCGGCGCAAGCAGCGGACAGCACGAGTGTGAGAGCTGCGAGACCAGCGGCGCTGTGGCGACGACGCGACACGTCGTGATTCCCTTCGTCGCAGAGCTCGGCGCCGCTCGTCGCGGTCGACCATGGATGCCTCGCATGATAAGTCATCTGGCTGGGCAGCCGTGAGCTCGGCGAAGCCTCGAGGCGCCTGGCCAATACTAGAACGCGTTACAGTTTCACGGTGACCATTCCGGACGTCTTTGCTCCTGCACGGCTCGGTCCGATCCAGCTGCGCAACCGCATCGTCAAGGCTGCGACCTTCGAGGGGCGCACACCTCACGGACAAGTCAGCGACGAGCTCATCGACTTCCACCTCGCTCCGGCACGCGGCGGAGTGGGGCTGACGACCGTGGCCTACCTGGCGGTGGCGCCTGAGGGTCGCACGCACGCCGAGGTGATCGTGGTCGACGGCCGAACCGCAGACGGACTGGCGAGGCTCGCGGACGCCGTCCACGCCACCGGGGCCGCGATCGCCGGCCAGGTCGGGCACGCCGGACCGGTGGCCAACGGCCGCTCGAACGCCGTACGCGCCCTGGCGTCGAGCCGGATGCCGAGCCCGTTGTCGATGCAGATGGTCGCCTCGGCCACCGAGCGCGACCTCACCAGGATCACCCGCGCCTACGTGGCCGCCTCACGCACCCTGGTCGACGCGGGCTTCGACGTGCTCGAGCTGCACATGGCGCACAGCTACCTGATCTCCTCCTTCCTCGCGCCGGGGCTCAACAAGCGCCGCGATCGGTGGGGCGGTTCGCTGGCGAATCGCGCTCGACTTGCGCGTCAGGTGGCCCGCGCCGTGCGTGACGAGGTAGGCCTTGAGGCAGCAGTCACGGCCAAGGTCAGCCTCAGCGACGGGTTCAAGGGCGGTGTCACGACGACCGAGGGGTTGGAGGTTGCCCAGCTCCTCGAGGCCGACGGTCACCTCGACGCCCTGCAGCTCTCCGGTGGTAGCTCGCTGATGAATCCGATGTATCTCTTTCGTGGAGACGCTCCCGTGGCGGAGTTCGCGGCCGCGATGCCCCTGATGGTCCGCCTCGGCATGAAGACCCCTGTCGGTCGTGCGTTCATGAAGACCTACCCCTTCGAAGAGGCTTACTTTCGCGAGAAGGCGCTCGCGTTCCGCGAGTCGCTGTCGATGCCGCTGATGTTGCTCGGTGGGATCAACCGGCTCGAGACGATGCAGCAGGCGATGGCCGACGGCTTCGAGTTCGTTGCTCTCGGTCGCGGACTGCTGCGAGAGCCCGATCTGGTCCAGCGACTCTCGGCGGATCGCCAGGTCTCAGGCTCCTGCATCCACTGCAACCGCTGCATGCCCACGATCTACGCCCCCGGTGGCACCTTCTGCCCCGAGGTGCCGGTTTCGGAGCGTCCGGCTGTAGGAAACGGCATGTAACTCACCGTTACGACCTCTTGTCAGCCCGTCGAACGGCGCTGTAGAAGCCGCAACGGTGAGTTACAAGCCGATCGCCGGCCGGCCTTCCCGAAAACTAGAACATGTTCTACCCTGGGCGCCATGTCTCAAGTGATCCCAGCAGAGCCGCTCCGCGTCGTCGTCTGGTCGACCGGCACCATCGGCCGACACGCCATCGCCGGCATCGACGCCCATCCCGACATGGAGCTGGTCGGTGTGTGGGTGTCGAGCCCGGAGAAGGATGGCAAGGACGCCGGGGTCCTGGCCGACTTGGGCCGCGAGCTCGGCGTGCTCGCCACCACCGACCGCGACGCGCTGATCGCGCTGAAGCCGGACGTCATCGTGCACACCGCGATGGCCGACGACCGGGTCTTCGAGTGCATCGGGACCTGATCTCCTTCGTCGAGGCCGGCATCAACGTCACCTCCAGCGGACCGGTCCTGCTGCAGTGGCCGGACAAGATCCTGCCGCCGGAGTTCATCGAGCGCATCGAGGCCGCTTGTGTCGCCGGCAATGCCAGCCTCCACGTCAACGGCATCGACCCGGGCTTTGCCAACGACGTGCTGCCACTGGTGATGACCAGCCTCAGCCAGCGGATCGACGAGGTCCGGGTGATGGAGATCTGCGACTACTCGACCTACTACCAGCCCGTCGTCATGGGCGAGCTCTTCGGCTTCGGCAAGCCCATGGACGAGCTCGGCATGCTGTGGCACCCCGGCATCCTGACGATGGCGTGGGGCAGCGTCGTCCGTCAGATCGCCGCGGGCCTCGACATCGTCCTCGACGAGCCCCTCACCGAGGACGTCGACCGACGCGCCGCCGAGAAGGACACGCCGTCCGTCTCCGGCGACGTGCCCGCCGGC
>JBAVCA010000511.1:0-1809 GCA_049586475.1 Nocardioides sp. | reverse complement strand
TCCGGCGGTGGTCGCCGAGCCGGACCCCACCCGGGGCCCTGGAGTGGTCGAGGCTCCCATGGTCGGGCACGCAGCAGCACTCGAGGAGGTCCGCATCCACCTCTACCCCCGGTTGCGCTGGGCTGCTGACCTCCCGGGGCCGGTGCCGTCGTATGCCGCCCGACCGCTGCCCGGTGTCGTCGAGCTGGCCGCGATTGACCACCCGACCCACGTCACCGACCTGCTCAGCAACGAGGGGGTCGAGCAGCTCGGAGGATGGCCGACCGCTCGCAGGACGGCGATGGCCAACCTCCGTGCCCTGCCTGCTCTGCACCAGGACGCGATCCACGCTGCCCCCGGACGTGACGACTCCGTCGTGCACGTGCTGACCTCCAGCGACCACTTCGGCGCCTCCCGGGTGCTGATGCTGCCCGAGGTCCTCGAGGAGCTGGGCCTCGAGCCTCCAGCGCACGGGGTGCTCGTCGCGGTGCCGAACCACCAGCTGTTGGCCCTGCACCCGGTCGTGGGCGCTGGCACCGTGGCCGCCCTGCAGCTCCTGGTGCGGATCAGCACCGGAGAGCACGACCGGCACCCGGGCCCGCTCTCGCGCCACGTGTACTTCGTGCCGGCGTCGGGCGCTGGAGCCGAGCGGGTCACCTCGTTCGGCGACGACGGGACCCTGACGGTCGAGGTCGCGGGTGCGCTCGCCGAGGCATTCGCCGCGCTCGGGATCCTCTCGCCCTGACGGTGACGGGGCGGCGGCAGTCAAGGCGCGACGTCCGATCGCCGAGGGTGCGACGCTTCGGCGCCGGGCGTGGGTAGGGTGAGGCTCGCTGAGCTTCCCCCGCGTCAGTGCCGAGACCTGAACGATCCGACGGACCCCGATCATCGGTGATGGAGCCCTGCGTTGTACCTCAAGAGCCTGACCCTGAAGGGGTTCAAGTCCTTCGCGTCAGCGACCACGCTGCAGCTCGAGCCCGGCATCACCTGCATCGTCGGCCCCAACGGCTCCGGCAAGTCCAACGTCGTCGACGCCCTCGCCTGGGTGATGGGCGAGGCCAGCGCCAAGTCGCTGCGTGGCGGGAAGATGGACGACGTCATCTTCGCCGGCACGTCGGGCCGCCCGCCGCTGGGCCGGGCCGAGGTCGTCCTGACCATCGACAACTCCGACGGCGCGTTGCCGATCGAGTACGCCGAGGTGACGATCAGCCGCACGATGTTCCGGTCCGGCGGCTCGGAGTACGCCATCAACGGCACCGGGTGCCGGCTGCTCGACGTGCAGGAGCTGCTGTCCGACTCCGGGATCGGCCGTGAGATGCACGTGATCGTCGGGCAGGGCCAGCTCGACACGATCCTCCACGCGACGCCGGAGGACCGGCGAGGCTTCATCGAGGAGGCCGCCGGCGTCCTCAAGCACCGCAAGCGCAAGGAGAAGGCGCTCCGCAAGCTCGACTCCACCGAGGGCAACCTCCACCGCCTCAACGACCTGTTGAGCGAGATCCGACGCCAGCTCAAGCCGCTGGGTCGCCAGGCCGAGGTGGCCCGCAAGGCGCAGGGCGTGCAGATGGACGTGCGTGACGCGCGTGCCCGGCTGCTCGCCGACGACCTGGTCACCGCCCGCGGCTCGCTCGAGAAGGAGCTCGCCGACGAGACGGTGCTGGTCGAGCGCCGGGCCGAGGTCGAGGCCGCGATCGAGGAGGCCCAGGGCTCGGAGGCACGCCTCGAGGCCGGTCTGCGCGAGTCGCTGCCCGCCCTCTCCGCCGCCCAGGACACCTGGTTCGCGCTCTCGGGCCTGCGCGAGCGGATGCGCGGCACCCAGTCGCTCGCGGC
>JBAVCA010000510.1:0-5780 GCA_049586475.1 Nocardioides sp. | reverse complement strand
GTCGAGGTACTGCTTGCCGTCGACGTCCCACACGTGCGTGCCCTCGCCGCGCACGAGGGTCAGCTTGGGCGGGCCGAAGGTGTTCATCAGGGACGCGCGGTAGCGCTTGTCCCAGGCCTGGTCGTTCGCTGGCTCAGTCACGGGAGTCGCGCGCCTTCCTGGTCTTGGTCTCCACCCCCGGCAGCACCTGGGTACCGACGCCTTCCTTGGTGAAGAGCTCGAGCAGCACGGCGTGCGGCTCACGACCGTCGACGACGGTCGCCCGCGGCACGCCCTGCTGCACGGCCTGGAGGCAAGCGCCCATCTTCGGAACCATCCCGCTGGCCAGGCTCGGAAGCATCTCGGCCAGGGACTCGGGGCTGATCTCACCGATCACGTCCTCGGAGGCCGGCCAGTCGAGGAAGAGCCCCTCGACGTCAGTCAGCACGAGCAGCTTCTCGGCCTTGAGCGCGACCGCGAGCGAGGCAGCGGCCGAGTCGGCGTTCACGTTGTGCACCAGCCCGTCAGCGTCCGGAGCCACGCTGGAGACGACCGGGATCCGGCCGGCCTCGATGATGTCGAGCACCGCCTCGGGGAACACGTGGGTGACCTCGCCGACCAGGCCGAGGTCGACCTCCTCGCCGTCGACGATCGTGTTGGTCTGGGTGGCGGTGAAGAGTCCGCCGTCCTCGCCGGAGAGGCCGACCGCCAGCGGACCGTGCTCGTTGATCAGCCCGACCAGCTCACGCTGCACCTTGCCGACCAGCACCATCCGCACGACATCCATCGCCTCCGGTGTGGTGACACGCAGGCCGCCCTTGAACTCCGACTCGATGCCGAGCTGGTCCAGCATCGCGGAGATCTGCGGCCCGCCGCCGTGCACGATGACGGGTTTGAAACCGGCCATCCGCAAGAAGACCACGTCCTCGGCGAAGGCGCGCTTGAGCGCCTCGTCGGTCATCGCGTTGCCGCCGTACTTGATCACCACGATTTTTCCGTGGTACGCCTTCAACCACGGCAGGGCACCCGCCAGGGTGCGGGCCTTGGCCTGGTCGGGCTTGCTCGTGTCGAAGGCGCCGGACGCGAGGCTGGAGTCGTTGTTGGGCTTGTTCATGATGAGTACGCACTGTTCTCGTGGACGTAGGCATGGGTCAGGTCGTTGGTCCAGACGGTGGCTCGCTCCGCGCCGGACTTGAGGTCGATGGTCACCGTGACCTCACGGGGACCGAGGTCGACGCCCGCTGGGTCTTCGGCGGGGGTCGAGGAGCGGCACACCCAGACGCCGTTCATCGCGACATCCAGGTCGGCGGGGTCGAAGACGGCTCGGGTCGTGCCCATCGAGGCGAGCACGCGGCCCCAGTTCGGGTCCTTGCCGAAGACGGCGGCCTTGAACAGGTTGCTGCGTGCCACGCTCCGGCCGATCTCGACGGCGTCGTCCTCAGTGGCGGCGTTGATCGTGGTGATCGCGATCTCGTGGTCAGCGCCCTCGGCATCGCGCAGCAGCTGCATCGCGAGGTCGGTGCAGACCTGGGTGAGGGCGCTGGCGAAGTCGGGGAGCGCAGGCGTGATACCACTGGCTCCGCTGGCCATCACGGTGACGGTGTCGTTGGTCGACATGCAACCGTCGGAGTCGAGCCGGTCGAAGCTCACCCGGGTCGCTGCCCGGAGCGCGGCGTCGAGGTCGTCCGCCGGCACCACGGCGTCGGTGGTGATCACCACCAGCATCGTGGCGAGCTGCGGGGCGAGCATCCCGGCGCCCTTGGCCATGCCGCCGATGCTCCAGCCGGCACCCTCGACGACCGACTGCTTGCTCACCGAGTCGGTGGTCATGATGGCCTGCGCCGCGTCGTCGCCGGCGCTGTCGCTGAGCGCTGCGTGGGCCGCGTCGACTCCGGTGAGCAGGTCGTCGCGTGAGTTGGCGAGGCCGATGAGACCGGTCGAGCAGACGACCACGTCGATCGCCGCGACCCCGACCCGCTCAGCGACGCGCTCGGCGACGCTGTGCGTGGTCTGGAAGCCGTCCGCTCCGGTGTAGCAGTTGGCTCCGCCCGAGTTCAGGACGACGGCGCGGACGACACCGTCCCTGACGACCTCCTGGCTCCACAGGATCGGGTTGGCCTTGCAACGGTTGGCGGTGAACACGCTCGCCGAGTCATAGCGGGGGCCGTCGTTGACCACGAGGGCGAGGTCCTTGGCGCCAGTGGACTTCAGCCCGGCGGCGACACCTGAGGCTCGAAATCCGGCGGGATGCGTGATCGTCATGACTTGCTCTTCCCGGCGGGCGGCTTGGTGACCTTGACCCGCTTGGCGGGTACCGCCGCGTTGACGGTGTGTCCGTGGCTGCGCCACGCGTCAGCCGCCCGGGACGCGTCGTTCTGGGGGATCAGGAGCCAGTCGGTGTCGTAGGTGGAGAGGGTGAAGACGCTGATCTCTTCCTCGGCCAGCGGGAACAACAGCGCCAGCAGCACCCCGGTGAGGGCGAAGTCGAGAGGACCCTCCACCGCGAAGGCTGTGAAGCCCCGCTGGTGGCGGGCCTTGGTCGGCACGCTGCGTGCCGCGCACACCACCGAGGTCTCGTGCGCGGTCGCGGTCACCGAGAAGATCGATGATGACTCGGCCCACTCCGGGACCTCTGCCCCTGCTCCGAGCCGGACCACGGCCAGCGTCTCCGGATACTCCTGGAGGGTGTAGGTGGGGGTGTCGGCCTGGGCGAGATTGGTGTCGAGCTCGGTCATGGGGCGATTCCTACCGTGGTGAGGCCCAGGCTCTCTTCGAGACCGAGCGCGAGGTTCATGCACTGGACGGCGGCGCCGCCCGTGCCCTTGGCGAGGTTGTCCACGGCTCCGACCGCGACCAGTCGGCGGGCCTCGACGTCGACGGTCACCTGGACGTGCACCGCGTTCGAGCCGAGGACCGACTGGGTCTGGGGCCACATGCCGGCGGGCAGCAGGTGCACGAACTGCTCCTCGGCGTAGGCCTCGGCGTAGACCTCGCGAGCCGCCTCAGCCGTGACCTCGCCGACCAGCGGAGCCGAGCAGGTCGCGAGGATCCCCCGCGACATCGGGACAAGCATCGGGGTGAAGCTCACCGAGACGTCGCGCCCGGTGATGCGACCGAAGTTCTGGATGATCTCTGGCGTGTGCCGGTGGACTCCCCCGACGCCGTAGGCGCTGGCGTTGCCCATCACCTCGCTGCCGAGCAGGTGCGGCTTGGCGGCCTTCCCGGCGCCACTCGTGCCGGAGGCAGCGACGACGACCACCTCGGGCTCGACGATTCCGGCTTCCAGCGCAGGAGCCAAGGTGAGCGTCGAGACCGTGGGGTAGCAGCCGGGGACCGCGATCCGGCGTGCACCGCGCAGCAGTTCGCGCTGTCCCGGGAGCTCGGGCAGGCCGTAGGGCCAGGTGCCGGCGTGCTCGCCACCGTAGAAGCGTTCCCACAGGGCTGCATCGGCGAGGCGGAAGTCAGCACCGCAGTCGATGACCACCACGTCGTCGCCGAGGGCCGCCGCGATCTCGCCGGACTGCCCGTGGGGCAGGCCGAGGAAGACCACGTCATGACCTGCAAGGGTCTTCGGCGTAGTCGGCTCGAGCACCCGATCGGCCAGCGGCACCAGGTGCGGTTGCAGGGTGCCGAGCAGCTGCCCGGCGTTGGACCCACCGGTCAGGGCGCCGATCTCCACCCCCGGATGGCCCAGCAGCAGGCGGAGCACCTCGCCGCCGGCGTACCCGCTGGCACCGGCGACTGCTACCCGGGGTCGTTGCGAACTCGTCGTCATAACGCATGACTATACATACCGCTGCATGATTACTCAGTACGGGGCCGATATGCGGCTGCGGCTGCCGGTGGGAACACCTACCGTGGCGACTATGCCTGCGACGACGACCCTGCCCTACTCCGCCTACCTTGACCATATCGGCTCGGAGTCCGCACGGTTCCGCTCGGTGCTGGCTACCTGCAACCCGACGGCGCGAGTGCCCGCCTGCCCCGATTGGGACGCTGCGGACCTGCTCTGGCACCTCGCGGAGGTGCAGTGGTTCTGGAGCCGGATCGTGACCGGTCGCCCGGCCGGCCCGGAGGATCTCGTCGACCCGGTGCGCCCCGAGACCCATGCTGCTCTGCTCGTCGCCTTCGACAACTCCTCCGCCGCTCTTCAGACAGCCCTGCGGGCCGCCGACCCCGCGGACGAGGCGTGGACGTGGGCGCCCGAGCAGACCACCGGGTTCACGTACCGCCGTCAGGCCCATGAGGCCCTGATCCACCGAATCGATGCTGAGCAGGCGGCCGGCGACCCTTCTCCCCTCGATGCGGCCCTTGCTGCTGATGGCGTCCACGAGTGCCTCGCCGTGATGTACGGGGGCTGCCCGCCCTGGGGCCGATTCACCCCGGGCCCGCACCACGTGCGCTTCGACCTGACTGACGTGGGCGTCTCGCTCTGGGTCTCGCTGGGTCGCTTCACCGGCGTCGACCCCGACGGCAGTGTGGAGCGTGACGAGGCCGACCTCTCGGTCGTCGAGGATCCGCAGGTCGAACCTTCCGCCGTGGTCAGCGCCACTGCTGCGGCACTGGACACCTGGCTCTGGGACCGCTCACCAGCTGACGGGGTCCACGTCGGCGGCGACCCGGCTGCGCTCGAGCACCTACGCGGGATCTTGGGGCAGGCGATCAACTGACGATCCGCTCTGGTCAGTCCGTCAGTCCGTCAGTCCGTCAACCCGTCAGTCCAGACCCTGCACCTGGGTCACGGTCCACGTGCCCTCGAGGAGTCGGACGCGCAGGTTGCAGCTCGTACCGCCGCCGGTAGCGACGACCAGGTTGGAACGACACAGCCAGGAGCCGTCGGTGAACCGGCAGCGATAGGGCCGCTCGAAGGCGAAGCCCTGGTCGTGCAGGTCGACCATCCGCCGCACGACGGCGCGAGTCGCGTACCGCCGAGCAGTCGCGGGAAGCTCGTTGTTGATGCTGCGCGCCGCCCGTCGGGCCACGTTGACGGCAGGCGCCCTGCCCGCAGGGGATGTGGTTGACGACGGGTCTGCGGGTGGGGTGACCGGCTCTGCCACGGTGCTCGGGGAGGTCTCGGTGTCCGCGCCGGGGCTGGGGGATGCCGCGTCCTCGCTGCAAGCACTCAGGGTCAGCAGCGTCATAGCAAGCGCCATCGCGGGTAGTCGATGCCGTCTGGCCAGGGATCTCATACCCCTGTGACGCACGTCTCCTGGAGGAAGTTGTGCCGCGTCCTGCATGCGTCAGGCCGCGTCTCAGCGCTGCACCGCCCCGCACCGCGCGACCGCCGCCGCGACTGCTGAGTCACGGGCAGCGCCGGTCTCTTCCTCGGTGAGGGTCCGGTCGGGCGCGCGGAACCGGAGAGCGAAGGCCAACGACTTCTGGCCGGCGCCGACCTGCTCGCCGGTGTAGAGATCGAAGAGCCGGATCGATTCGAGCAGCTCGCCAGCGCCGCTACGCAGCGCATCCTCGACCGCGGCGACCGTCACCGTGCCGTCGACCAGGAGCGCGACGTCCTCCTTGGCCAGCGGGAAGGTGGAGAAGTCGGGTCCCGGGACCACATCGCGGGCCTGGGCCAGCAGGACATCGAGGTCGATCTCGACCGCGGCGCTACGGGCTGGGATCCCGAGGGTCGTGGCGACCTTCGGGTGCAGCTCGCCGGCGTGGCCGAGAACGGTGTCGCCGACCGAGATCTCGGCGCACCGACCCGGGTGCCAGGGAGCGAGCGACGCGGCTCGCACGGTGACGTCCACGCCCAGCTCAGCGGCCAGGCGCCGCACGACACCGATCGCATCGGACCAGCC
>JBAVCA010000509.1:0-20684 GCA_049586475.1 Nocardioides sp. | reverse complement strand
CAACCGGGCGACGCCGGTGGCGGCTCCCCCGGGAAGGCCGCCGACGGCGAGGAGCAGTACGGCGCCGCCGACCGGCAGCAGCGCGGCGTACCCGGGCATGGCGGTGCGGGCGCTGAACAGCGCCACGGAGGCCCCGATCGCCACCAGCCCGAGCACCGCCGCGGCCTCCATTACCCAGCCCCGGACCCGCCAGCGCACCGGGGCGGCCAGGGCCACGGCCAGCAGCGACCCCAGCCCCAGCTCCCAGCCGCGCGCGAAGGTCGAGAAGTAGGCCGAGGCAGGCGAGTCGTAGGTCACCCACACGGACCAGGCCAGCGAGAGCACGGTCAGGGTCCCCAGGGCGCCCAGGGCCAACGCCCGCAGCGACGGGGCGGCGGCGCCGCGGGCCACCTGGCGCCGCACGACGAGGGCGAGGAGGAGGAGCAGCACCGGCCAGACGACGTAGAACTGCTCCTCGACCGCCAGCGACCAGTAGTGCTGCAGCGGCGAGACCGGCTGATCGGTGGCGAAGTAGTCAGTCTCGACTGAGGCGAAGCGCACGTTGGCGGCGAAGAAGGCCGCCCAGACCGCATCGGTGAAGATCTCGGCGGTGCGCAGCACCGGCAGGAAGATCGCGGAGGCGATCACCGTTCCCACCAGGACCACCGTCGCGGCAGGCAGGATCCGCCGAGCCCGCCGGGCATAGAACCCCAGCAGGGAGACGCTTCCGGTGTCGGTGGCCTCGCGCACCAGGAGTCCGGTGATCAGGAAGCCGGAGATGACGAAGAAGACGTCGACCCCGACGTAGCCTCCTTGAAGACCGGCGAAGCCCGCGTGCGCGAGAATGACCAGGACGACTGCGACCGCGCGCAATCCCTGGACATCGCCACGAAAGCGAGTCGACTCGTTCACGCGAGACGTTGCTGCCTTGACGATGACCGACTCTCCTCTACCCAGATCCCGGTCAGGATCCCACACAGGCTGACCGCATCGGCGTCGGGCAACCTGTGTCGAGGGCTCAACCCTTGAGCTTGTACTCCTTGAGCATCGAGCGACCGATGATCATCTTCTGGATGTCGGCGGTGCCCTCGCCGATGAGCATGAACGCGGCCTCGCGGTAGAGCCGCTCGATCTCGTACTCCTTGGAGTAGCCGTAGCCGCCGTGGATCCGGAAGGAGTCCTGGACGACCTCGTTGCAGTACTCGGCGGCAAGCATCTTGGCCATCCCGGCCTCGACGTCGTTGCGCTCGCCCTTGTCCTTGATCCGAGCCGCGCGCACCATCATCGCGTGGGCGGCCTCGACCTTGGTCGCCATCTCGGCCAACCGGAAGAGGATCGCCTGGTGCTCGGCGATCTGCTTGCCGAACGTCTCACGGGTCTGGGCGTAGGCGATGCCGAGCTCGAAGGCTCGGTTCGCGATACCGCAGGCGCGCGCGGCCACGTTGACCCGGCCGACCTCCACGCCGTCCATCATCTGGTAGAAGCCCTTTCCGGACTCTCCACCCAGGATCTGCTCGGCGCTGATCTGGTGACCCTCGAAGACCGCTTCGGTGGTGTCGACGCCCTTGTAGCCCATCTTGTCGATCTTGCCGGGGATCGTCAGGCCGGGCGCGGTCTCGCCGAAGCCCTCCTCCTTCTCGACCAGGAACGTCGACATGTTCTTGTAGACGCTGTCGTTGCCCTCATCGGTCTTGACGAGCACGGCGATGAGGTTGGAGGAGCCACCATTGGTCAGCCACATCTTGGCGCCATCGATGGTGTAGTCGCCGCCGTCGCCCTTGACCGCCTTGGTCTTGATGGCCGCGACGTCCGAGCCCAGTCCGGGCTCGGACATCGAGAAGGACCCGCGTACCTCACCGGTGGCCATGCGGGGCAGATACTTCTTCTTCTGCTCCTCGGTCCCGTGCTGCATGATCATGTAGGCCACGATGAAGTGGGTGTTGATGACGCCCGAGACGCTCATCCAGCCACGTGCGATCTCTTCGACCACGAGGGCATAGGTGAGCAGCGACTCCCCCAGCCCGTCGTACTCCTCGGGGATCATCAAGCCGAAGACCCCGAGCTCCTTGAGACCATCCACGATCTCCTGCGGGTACTCGTCGGCGTGCTCGAGCTCGGTCGCCACCGGAAGGATCTTCTCCTCGGTGAACGTGCGCACGGCCTGAAGGATCTGGAGCTGGTCCTCGGACAGGCCCTCGGTCTCGCACAGTCGGGTCATGGGTTCGAACTCCTTCGAGCAGTTGGACGGCGTCGCACCGTCGATTCTGGCCTACCGGGCCCACGACGGCGACGCTGACGACTCTGCGATATTACCGACGAGTACGAAACCCCTCTCGGGTGGGCTCAGGATCAACGACGAGGGTCTGCCATAGTTGCTCCCCATGACGCGCCGCTGCTTCCTGCACGTCGGCAGTCCCAAGACCGGGACCTCCTACCTGCAGAACGTGCTCTGGCAGTCCCGCGATGCTCTCGCCACTCAGGGCCTCGAGCTGCCGCTGCAGCGCAACGACCACTTCTTCCTCACCCTGCAGCTTCGCGGTACCTATGCGCCACGGGTCGACCCGCCCCGCGCCGCCGACGTCCTCGATCGCCTCGAGGCGGCTCTGGGCCGCGGCACGAGCGACGTGCTGATCACCCACGAGCTGCTCTCCGTGGTCCCCCAGGAGCAGGTGGACGCGTTCCTGGCCCGGCTGTCGGACTTCGAGGTCCACATCATCGTGACGACGAGGTCCCTGGACCGCCAGCTTCCGTCGGAGTGGCAGCAGTTCGTCAAGACCCGCCACACGGGCAGCTACTCGACCTTCCTGACGCAGGTGCGCACGAGGCCCGGTCATCGCTTCTGGAGCGGCCAGGACTTCGCGGCGATCGCCGCGCGCTGGGGCCGTTCGCTTCCTGCCGACCAGGTGCACGTGGTGACCGTCCCTCCCAGCGGCGCTCCCCCGGACGAGCTGCTGCGCCGCTTCTGCTCGGTCCTCGGCGTCGACCCTGCTGCCCTGGACGCCGACGTCACCCGCGACAACGCCTCCCTTGGCTACGAGCAGGCCGAGCTGCTGCGCCGGGTCAACCAGGCGCTCGGCCGTCGGCTGCGACACCATCGCACGGCTTACGCCCGGGTGGTGAAGTTCTGGTACGCCGAGCGGGTGCTGGCTGAGCAGTCCGGGCAGCGTCTGGTCCTGCCCGCCACCGAACAGTCCTGGTGCACCGAGGTCTCCCGCGACCAGGCCACGCGCATCGCCGCCGCCGGGTACGACGTCGTGGGCGACGTGGCCGACCTGATGCCGGTATGGGCGCAGAGCCCGGTCCCCGACCTCACCGCGGAGGACAGTCGCCTCCTCGAGGTGTCTCTCGAGGCCATGGCCGACATGCTCGTCCAGCGCCGACGCGATCTCGAGGTGATCCGCGGCTTGCGCAGGGATCTCCGTCGCGCACGGGGCCGGTCCCGCTCCTCGACCTCCTCGACCTCCGAGGCGGGCCGCGCACGACAGTTCCTCGGTCGGGTGCGCCGAAGCCTCAGCCGCGCCGTCTGAGCCGCGCGCGGACCCGCGACATCCGAGACAGCAGCCGGGCTCTCGGTGCCGGTTGCTGCGTAGCCGCCTCGCGCGCCGCCCGGCGTCGGTCCATCTCGTCCCCCACCACGATGGCCAGCGCCTTGATCGCGACCCCGTTGACTGCTGCCTCGGTCGGCTGAGTGGACTGGGTCGAGAAGCCCTCCGGTCCTGGATAGAGGTCTGCAAGGTCTCCGACGATGTCGACGCCCATGCTCCGGAGGTGGTCGATGTGACGGCGGGAGACGTTCTGGGTCCACTCCCGGTGGCTCTCGGGGATCTGGGTCCGGTCGCCGTCCTGCTGCGCCAGGATCTGCGTCGACAGGTAGCGCTTGGCCACGTCGCCGTAGACGTCGCGCTGGCGATGCGTCGGAGCCAGCTGCTCGTTGACGCGCCGCAACACCTCGGCACCCACGTGCTTGAGCGCCTCGTTCTTGCGCAGGACCCCCCGCTCGAGTTCGGAGGAATCGACACCCAGGACCTGGCAGAACCGCTCGAGCAGAAGCTCGGGATCGCTGCCAGGGGGCGGCACCGTGACGACGTGGATCCGCTCGCTCGGCACGTGTCGAGCCCAGGCGTCGATCAGCGTCGGTACGTCCTTCTGCCGCCACAGCGTGTGCCCGGGCACCGGCTCGGTCCGCGCGAGCTTCTTGAGATAGGTGTCGAAGGAGGTGCTGGCGCCGGCCTTCAGGGACTCCTGCCACGCCGAGGGGATCTGGCGCGCCAGGTCTCGCAACGTCATCACGACGTGCACCTCGCGGTCACCGCACGCTCGGAGCAGGCGCACGATCTGCTCTTCGTCGGCCGGCGCGAGCGACTCCTCGCTCACCAGCGCGGTGGGCGCAGAGGTGGCGGCCAGGGTCGCGGCGAAGTCGCGGGCCGCCGTGGCCACCCCCGGTGGGTCAAAGTCGCGATAGCGCCCTCGGATGTCGAGCATCAACCAGAACGTGGCCCGCTTGGTGGGCGGCACCACCGCGACCCCTTGAGCACCCAGCTGCTCGACCGAGGCGAAGACGATGCCCTGCAGGTAGGACGTCCCGGTCTTCTGCAGTCCGACGTGGATGAAGATGCGGCCGGACATGGCCGACAGCATAGTGATGACGGGGTCAGAGACTCTGGTGGTACCGGTCGAGGATCTCCATCGCTTCGGTGTTGTCGCCACGTACGAGCGGCACCAGGAGCTCGGTGACCAGGTCGGTCAGCTCGGCGACGCGGAGACTCGTCTGCCGGCACTCCTGGACCTCGTCCTCGAGCGCGGCCACGCGGCGCTTGAGCGCCAGGGGTGAGATCGACGCCATCTTCTCGCCCACGGTGCGAATACGTCGCGGGTCCTGGTCGTCCTCGTTCATGTCGTCCTCATCGTTGTCGGTGGTGTGGCCATTCCACGACCATGCGGCACAGCGTGGATGCGTTCTCCGCCGTGCCGGCAGCGCGTTCCTCACAGTAGATGACGCTCGCCCCGGACGCCGCGAGCTCTTCCTCGACGACCGCACGGGGCAGCTCACCGACCTGGTTCCGCTCGGCATAGTCGTCATCTCCCTGGGCCGACATGAACAACAGGTAGAAGCGCCCGTCGCCGTCGTGCAGCATCGCGGCAGCGGTGCGCCACAGCGCCGCGCGTCCTGCCGCCGACGTGGCGTCGGCAAGGTGCCGGGCGTGCACGATCCGAGGCCCAGGCAACAGCGCGGCACGCATCACAGCCACCGCGACGTGACGGTTCTCCAGCATGTTGAAGATCCGGAAGTCCGGACCGGTCCCCGGCTTCCACTCCCGTGCCTGGTGCCTGAAGTAGAAGCGGCTCTGGTCCAGGGCGAGGGTCGGAACCCCGCGCTCGGCCACGAAGGAGGCCTCGCGCCCGCGGCCGCACCCGATGTCGATGAACGACCCCATCGTCGGCTCGCGGTCCACGAGCCAGTGGACAGCGTCGGCTGGTTTGCGACGGCGCCCGAAGGATCCCGACAGGTAGAGCCGGTCCCAGGTAGAACGGCCCACGCGGGTGCCGCGGAACCACCCGTTGAAGCGCCGCGACGTAGATGCTGGGGTGCCGAAGTGGAAGGCCGGGTCGGGCACCCGCCAGGACTCTCCGTAGGTGGCGACCAGCACCCGGTCGGCGTCCGCGGGCACTGGGAAGGGCCGTCCTTCGAGCGTGGCTGTGGTGAGCGGGAAGATCCACTCGCGCTCGAACGGTGTCCGGATCTCGCCCAGCAGGTGCAGGTTGCCGTCACGCAGGAAGCCGCCGAAGAGGTCGAGGCCGCGAATGGCGCCGTCGCTCTCCACGACATCGATCTTGATCGCTGCTCCGGAGTACCGCACGACCTGGTAGCCGCGGGCCCGCAAGGCACGCTGCAGGGCGAAGCTCTCGATGATCACGTCGGCCGGGTCGCTGTACTGGGAGACGTAGCCGAGGTCGGCATCGCTGTCGTGGCCGATCAGCTTGCCGTCGCGCACCGCGCCGAGAAGGGTGCCGTAGCTCAGGAACGCCTCGATCCCGCACTCCCGCACCACCTCGATCACCTCGGCGATCGAGTCGAGCAGAGGCTGGACGGCGTCGTCACTGCGGCCTTCGAAGGTCTCGACGCGGCGGAAGTACTTGTCGAGCGCGATCGGACGTCCGCGACCGTTGACGATGGCGATGGCACCGTCGGAGCTCCCGAAAGCGACCTCGTCGGAGAACAGCACCGACTGGTCTCCGTGCTCGTGGACCGTGATCTCGGCACGGCCGTCCAGGAATTCGTCCAGCGTCTCCGGCCAGGGCACCACGTGGTCCAAGCCCATTCGCCGACCGTCTCGGTGGAGCCAGAACGACCAGATCCTGCGTCCGTCGAACGAGACGTCAAGAATGGCTTCCTCGCGCGATCGCGCTCGTACCCCCGCGCCGTCGACACGCACCCGGGTCACAGCCATTGCCGTACCCTAGCGGCCGGGCCAGGGGCGCCCTCGGGGACTCCGTCCCCGCCGATCAGCCCAGCCGCTGGAGGATCCCTGCGGCCTCGTCCAGAGCAGTCTTTCCCGTGCTCACCGTCAGCTGCGTGCTGCGCTCGACCAGGGCGCTGGTCACCCAGCGACTCACGTCCTGACGTACCGTCCACGCTCCGGTGGCGTCGCTGACGAGGATCAGGGTGCGCGGCGGCGAGGCCTCCGCCCACGCCTGCGCGCAGGCTGCCTGACAGCGCCGCACCCAGCTGCTGCCCTGGCCGGTCTCCCTGAGCTGTCGGCGCAGGCCGGTCTCCGCGGCTGTCAACGGCCGCACCACGACGGACACCTGCACCGACACGCCACGACGGGCCGCTGCCACCAGGCGCGAGCGAGCGGCGAAGAGATCCACCCGGCTCGAGACCATCCGTAGGGTCGCGCCAGCCGGCGCGTCGTTGATGCCCTTCTTCATGGCCCGCAGGACTGAGCGGCGATCGGCGACGCTGCCCTCAGGGTCGCTGCGAACCAGGATCGTGTCCGTGGGAACGTCCTGCACCCACGACAGGCCGGCGACCACCGCGTCGTGGTCGGACTTCAGCTCCACCGGGTAGTGCTGGTCAGCCACGATCGTCTCGGATCCCCGAGCAAACACGTAGTCGATGGTGGCGCCCTGGTGATCACCGGTGGGGAAGTAGTTCCCGAGGGTGTCGAACGTCGGGACCAAGCCGTGCGGCTCGAACAGGTCGCGGGGGTAGCGCCCACTCGTGTAGTGGACGTTGAAGTCTCCCCCCACGAGCACCGGGCCCGCGATGCTGAGCTGGTCGGTCAACGTGGTGAGCCGCTCGACGGAGCGGCGCAGCAGGTCGGGCATGTTCTTGTCCAGCGGAGCGATGTGCACCGAGACGACCGAGACGGTGCGACCATCGACGTCCTGCAAGGTCGCCCAGTTGGCGAAGCGACGACCGATCTCGACCACTCGACCCTTGGGCTTGCCCCGCCAGTTGGAGATCCGGAACACGCCCTGGTCGAGGGCGGTCCACTTGTCGCTGCGCCAGGCGACCGGCGTAGCGGCGGTGAAGCGGTTGCGCATGTCGCGGTAGATGGAGTAGCCGGTCGGAGCCATCACCGCGTCCGAGCGGAAAGGCACCTCGTTGTAGGTGACGAAGTCCGGCTGGGTGGCGAGCACCGTGGCGACGTCCTTCTGGAATCGCTCGACGGTGAGGCCGGTGTAGATGTTGGCCTGGACCAGGGTGACGTCGCTGACGACCGGGTCGTCGTTGCCGGACGCCCCACCCCGGGGGGCTGCGGCCGCCGGGGCCGCGAGCGAGACGGCACTGATCGCCGGCGCGGCAAGCACCGCCACCGCCAGGGCACCGACCAGGAGTCGACGCAAGCGGTCGTGGCGACCGAAGGTCCAGGTGGCTCGAGCAGACATCGGGGAGCTCCTAGGTGCGCTGATGATCCGGATAGTGCTTAACCACAGGAATCACACCATCCCCACCAGTCACACGCAACAGGCTTCGTTGAACTACAAACGTGTAATTCTCACGGTCAGTCCGGGGTCGATTCCGGAGGTGTTCCGAACCGGCGGAGCGCCCTTGCGGCAGCTTGCTCAGCCGAAAGTTGCGACAGCGCTGATGAAGAAGTGGTCGCTGATGCGACTGGTCACCGGAGTGGTGTCGCGCCGGTAGCCGCTCCACGAGACGCCGCTACCGACCACCCAGTCGACCGAGACCGGACTCGGCGGCGGTCGGCACCCGGAGCTGTAGCTGCCACCGTTGGAGGCGGACAGCCCAGCCTGGGGCACGACGTTGCAGTAGAAGATCTCGCGGTCGTTCATGTCACCCGTGACCAGCACCGGCAGCCCCGAAGCCTTCAGGTCGTTGACCACCGACACCAGGGTGGCCTGCCCCTGCCGGCGTTCGACCAGGTACCGGCCGTCGTGAGCCGAGGGGTGGGTGTTGACCACGTAGAACTCCCGACCGGTCACCCGCTCGCGCAATCGGAGGATCGGCTGCGGACGAGGGCGGCCCATGAAGGGGATCGTGAAGCGGTCACCGCTGACGAACTCGAAGCGGCCCGCGTCGTAGAGGATTGAGTTGTCGGTCTCGGCGACGCCCCACTGGAAGCCTGGGTAGGCAGCCATCCCGGTGCGCGCCTGCAGCGCTCGGAGCTGGTCGTCCTGGAGCTCCTGGGTGCCGAGGATGTCGACGCCATGGTCAGCGATGCGGTTGGCGGCGCCGACCGAGCGGCTCGAGGCCGGCGGGAAGTTGCCGCGATCGCCGCCGGGGGCGGTGTGCTGGCTACCGAGCACGTTGAACGAACCGATCGTGACGGAGAAGGGAGCGGTGGCAGCAATCCGGTCCTGCTTGGCCTTCTTCTCGGCCAGCGCGACCAGCGCACCCAGTGCGACGCTGCGCTGCTTCACCGCGGTCTCGGCAAGACGCTCGGCCTCGCGGTCCTTCCGCTGCTTCGCCTTGGCCTGTTCTGCCGCCGGCGTGGGGTCGACGCCCGTGGCATCCTCGCTCGGCTCCGGCTGCGTCGTGACGGGCGCCAGACCGGTGAGGTCGCGCACCCGCTCAGGGCCGGGGTCGTCAGCGATCTGAAACACCGCCATCGATGTGACGGCCAGGACCATGAGCACACCCGCCGCGAGCGCGAGCACTCGAGGACTGGGCCCGGAGCGGGCACGGTGGGAGTGGTCGGGCATCACTCCATCTTAAGGTATGAGGCCTCCAACCTGGGAGTTCAGCCGTGCGGCCGGAGCAGCGAACGCACCCGATCGCGCCAGCCTCGAGCGGCCCTCGTGCGGTGCCGCTGGCGCAGCGCGCGAACGTCGCCGAGCAGGGTCGCCGCCAGGTCCAGAGCCACCTCGGCGACCTCCCCCTCCGCTACCGACGCCGGCGTGCGCCGCTCCTCGATCGTCTCCGGCACCAGAAGGTGATCAAGGTCGCCGATCACGTCGAAGGGGGCGGAGGAGAGGTAGTCGATGGTGAGGAGGCCACGCCGACGGCAGTCCTCGATCTGGTCCTCCTCGGGCCAGTACCGCTCGCCTCCGCGGGGAACCAGGCGTTGGTCAGCGAGGAACGACCGGATGAAGACCCCGCGGTCCAGTGCGGAGCGAAACCCGTCGAGGCGGAAGTTGAGGCGCCGGAGCGTCTCTGCTTCCACGACGCCCATCGAGGCGTTGGGGAAGGAGCCGGACAAGTCGAGGCCGTCGGTCTCGAATCCCACCACGGCGGCGAACCGGTGCCAGACGTCCTCGCGTGGCGCCGACGGGTCGAGCACGAGCACATGGATCCGCTCAGGATCGACGGCAGTGCTCCATCGCCGCAGCACCAGGCGTAGGTCCAACGAGCGCCAGTTCCAGATCGCGGTCGAGGAGCGGGACTCGACCCGGGCATAGTGGGCCATGGTCGTGGTGGACCCGTTCTTCAGGCTCTCCTGCCAGCTTGCGGCGAAGAGCCCGAGTGGCTCGCGGGCCGTCACGATCAGGTGGACCTCCGCCGGGGCCAGCGCTGCCACCATCTCCTTGGCCTGCTTGCGCGAGGCTGCGGCGAAGAACTCGTGGCTGACCAGGCCCACGCCGCTGCTGTCTGCCAGCTCGGCTCGCACCCTGTCCCAGGCACCTCGGTGCAGCTCGGGCGCCCGGTCCTGGGCGGGGTCCTGACGCACGGTCCGCGAGGCCCACAGGTGGTCGCGGCGCTCGGTCCCGGGCACGACCACACCCCGTGCACGCAGCGCTGCCCGGTTCGACCAGATGATCGTCTGGAGGTACGACGTCGCCGTCTTGGGCAACCCGACGTGGACGAAGATGCGTTCGACCAAGGCTGGGCCTACTAGTCCCTGCTCATCTTCTTGAACGGGTTGTCGCCGTTCGGCGCCGCCGAGGTGCCGTCCTCGTAGATGGCGTTCTTGCCGGTCCCGAACACCAGCCGCTGGTCGTCGCCCTCCTCGGCCTGACCCGATGACGAGCGCGGGCTGGTGCGAGCACTGAAGCCGGGGCTGGGAAAGTTGTCGTACCAGTAGTTGAGGTGGTCCTGGTAGCGCAGCGTGAGGCGCTTGGTGTAGTACACGCCCAGGTTCTCGTCGCTGCGCGCTGACGAGGTCGACCAGTTGGCAGACCCGTTCAGCACGGCGTACCCGGACTTCTCTCCGCGCACGTTGCCGACGACCGACATCGCCTTGAGGTGGAAGTAGTTGTCGAAGATCCCATCGCCGTCGAAGTCCTGGACGAGGTGCTTGAGGGGCACCGGACCGCGGCCGTCGCTGCTGCGCAGGTAGCGGCCGACGTCGATGCCCATGACGGTGTAGCCGATCTTGATGTCGCAGCCCTGGTTCCACAGCTTCTTGAGCATGGTGGCAAGGCGCATGCCCCGCTCCTGTCGGATCACGTCCGGAGCGATCCGGATCACCGTGCGTCCCGAGGGAGTGTTCGTGGCCCCGCCGCACCGGATCTCGCTCAAGAGCTTGGCCACGGGGTCGTAGGAACCCTTGCCGGCCAGGGGGAACATGATCAGGTCGGAGTTCTTGAGCTCGAGGGAGGCGAAGGGTCGCTTCAGCCGCTTGTCCTGGGACGCCTCGTCGAAGATCGTCTTGGTGAAGTCCCACACCGCTCGGTTGCCGGTGTAGGTGTAGACGTCGTTCCACTGGTTGTTCGTGGAGGCCAGGGTGAAGTTGGCCGACCCCTGCATGACGACCCGCTTGACGTCACCGACCTTGGAGAACATGAAGAACTTGCTGTGCGAGGCCCCACCCGCGCCACGGCACGACTGGGAGCACATCCGCGCCCAGCTGCGACGATTGGCCGGCCACTTCGCGTTGCCCTGGGACAACCCCTTGCGCAGCCGCAGGAACGGCTCGTTGGGAACTTCCTTGTTGTTCTGGCGGTCCATGATCATGTGGACCCGGACGCCGCGCTTCTGCGCCTTCAACAGGGCGTTGGTGCCTTCGCTGGTCAGGAAGTTCCAGGTGAACATCCTGATCACCGAGCCCCGCTTGGTCGAGTCGACCGTACGCATGATCTTGCGGAAGATCGCGCGCCGCTCGCTCGTCCCGCCCAGCGGGCTGTTGAACGTGACCCCTGACTTGGGCGCGTAGTTGTCCGGTGCCGCCGTCGCGGTGCCCGGCTGCCCGAACGGGACGGCGAAGACGAGGCTCGTCACGAGCAGCAGGATCAACTTCTTGGGCATCTCAGGTCCGTTCACGAGGTCGTGGAAGCGTGCTGCGCGGTTGAAGGTGATGGTGCGGCTCTCAAGCGCGGCACGCGACGATAACCCGACGGTAATCGGCATCCTTCCGCAACGGCGATTTCTGAGCGGCGATGATCGTGCCACCGAGGACGGCATAGTACGACTCGTCGTAGCGGACCAGGCGCTGACCCGAGGAGCACTCGAGCACGTCGCGGGCGAGGTACTCGTCGTCGCCGACGCATCCGCGATAGGCACGAGGCAGCTTCGCTCCCACGACCCAGGTGTCGGAGCAGGAGGGGGCGTCCGCCGGGATGTCCGGTGCCGCTGACGACGAGGCCGGCGCGGCGGGGCTCGACGACGCGCCCGGGTCGGCCGAAGGGTCCGTGGGAGCGTCGGATCCGCCGTCACTGCCACAAGCCGAGAGGGCCAGTGCCAGACCGAGCCCGAGCAGGACCGGTCGTCGAATGTGATGCATGAGCCTCACTATAGGTCAGCGCTCGGGCCCGAAACGATCTCCACGAGCCGGGCCGGTCACCTGCCGGGAGACGTCGCTCGGGCGGGATAACCTGCGTGCGTGAGCGCAACCCCGTCTCGTGTCTACGTCGCCAGGCTGGTCGGCCTGCCGATCTTCGACCCCCAGGGCGACCAGGTCGGCAAGGTCCGCGACGTCGTGGTGGCGATGCGCTCCGAGGCCACTCAGCCCCGAGTGCTCGGCCTGGTCTCGGAGGTGCCGGGCCGCCGGCGGATCTTCGTGCCGATGACCCGGGTCACCAACATCGATCGTGGCCAGGTCTACACCACCGGGTTGCTCAACATGCGCCGCTTCGAGCAGCGCTCGACCGAGACGCTCGTGATCGGCGAGATGCTCGACCGGCGCGTCAGCATCCCCGGCGGCAGCGCCGGCACCGGCGACCGGTTGTCGGCCACGGTCTACGACGTGGCCATGGAGCAAGGCCGCACACGCGACTGGGTGCTGAGCCGGGTCGCGGTCCAGGAGCCGTCCAAGGCTTTGCGCCGACGGGGGCAGTCCCACGTGGTGGAGTGGCGTGACGTGCGTGGCCTCGCCCAGTCCGACGGCGAGGCCCAGGGTGCAACACACCTGCTCCACGCACTCAACGAGATGCGACCGGCCGACGCGGCCACCATGCTGCACGACCTCCCGGTGGAGCGACGCACCGCCGTCGTGGCAGCGCTCGACGACGAGCGGCTGGCCCTGGTCCTGGAGGAGATGTCGGAGGAGGACCAGGTCGACATCCTCGAGCACCTCGACAGCGAGCGCGCTGCCGACGTGCTGGAAGAGATGTCGGCCGACGACGCCGCCGACCTGATCTCCGACCTCCCGCCGGAGACCGCGGAGATCCTGCTCGACCTCATGGAGCCCGAGGAAGCCGAGGACGTGCGGCGCCTGTTGTCCTATGTCGATGACACCGCCGGGGCGATGATGACGCCGTCACCCGTCATCCTCGGCACCGACGCGACGGTTGCTGATGCGCTGGCACACGTCCGCAACCCCGAGCTGACGCCGTCCCTGGCCGCTCTCGTCTACATCTGCCGCTCGCCGCTGGAGACCCCGACCGGGCGACTCGTCGGGATGGCGCACATCCAGCGGCTTCTGCGCGAGCCTCCGTCGAGCCTGGTGGCCGGCGCGCTCGACGAGTCGATGGAGAGCCTGCGCCCGGAGGCGACCATCACTGAGGTGGCCCTCCACCTGGCTACCTACAACCTGGTGGCTGCCCCCGTCGTCGACGAGAGCGGTCACCTCCTCGGCGCGGTCACCGTCGACGACCTCCTCGACCACATGCTGCCGTCGGGCTGGCGCGACCGCGCCCTGACCGAGGGGTCCCGACGTGGCTGAGCGACGGTCTTCCTCCCCCCGTTTGGACACCCCCCGCGGCACCCGTCGCCAGATCGTGCGCCGCCCCGTCTACGACTCCGACACCTTCGGCGTCTTCGCCGAGCAGTTCGCCCGTTTCATGGGTACGGCGACCTTCTTGCTCTACATGACCCTGGTCGTGATCGTCTGGATCGGCTGGAACGCCGTGGCACCGGACGGCGCGGTGTTCGACGCCTACCCGTTCATCTTCCTCACGCTCATCCTCAGTCTTCAGGCCTCCTACGCCGCCCCGCTGATCCTGCTCGCGCAGAATCGGCAGGAGCGCCGCGACAAGGTCGTGGCCGAGCAGGACCGACAGGCAAACGCCCGAGCCCACGCCGACATGGAGTTCCTCGCGCGCGAGGTCGCCTCGCTGCGGATGGCTCTCGGGGAGGTCGCTACCCGTGACTACCTGCGCTCCGAGCTGCGGTCGTTGCTCTCCGACCTCGACGAGCGCGAGTCAGGTCGTTCGACCGAGTAGCGTCCGCCGACGCTGCTTTCCCGAGCGACGGCCCGAGCGAGCTGGCCCGGGCTCGGCCCGAGGCGAGGCCCCGCGAAAGTAGTCCCCCTTGTCAGCACCGCGCAGGGCCTCCAGGCCTTCTTGCAGCTGCGTTGTCATCACTGCCGACAGCGGCGTCGGCGCGTGGGACCCGAGAAGTGGGTCGGTCGCCAGCACCAGGCCCAGATCGAGGAGCGTGTCCACGTCGTCCTGGGTCGTGCTGGCAAAGATCCGCAGCAGGTGTGCGCGACGTACCTCCGGTGCCAGGTCCTTCTCGACCAGCGTGCGGACCGCGTCGGCCACGGCTGCCCGTCCTGGTCGAAAGCCTGCGCGCGGGCCCGAGGTGACCATCGCGCTCCACTTCCGCACGAACTCCTCCCCCGAGTACGACTCGTAGTGGAAGAGCTCGAGACGCTCGTCCTCGAACGTCGAGGCCTGCGTCCTGGAGTCGGTGATCGCCTTGTGCAGGCCGAGCCAGGTGTCCGTGCGGGGCCGCACACCCGCCTTGCCCTGGAGGTGGCCGTGGAAGTAGGCCTGGTTGGTCGGCTCCGCGATCGCGCCCAGCAGGTGCAGGAGCCGAAGGTCGGCCTCGTCGAGCGGTCGCTTGAACAGGGTCGGCTCGCCGTCCCAGACCAACCGGCTCACCGCCTCGCGAGGGGCGAGGCGCACTGCGGCGAACTCCTCGGGCACCCTGGCCAGAAGCGCGGAGTCGATCCGGACGACCTCGTCGCCATCCACGTGGAAGACCCACTCGCACCCGCCGGTCTCGCCCGGGTCGGCCAGGAGGTGGCTGACGACCGTGGCATTGATGCACTGGCGCTCGTTCAGGCCGGCAGGTCGCTGCTCGCCCCACCAGCTGCGTCCAGCGCGCACGCAGGTGACCGCCGGTTGCGTGTCCAGGTAGTCGGCCACCTCGCCCTGCCCCGGCGCCCGAGGCTGGTCCAGGAACACCACCAGGTGGTCGAGCCCTCCGGCCAGGTTGCCGGCCACGAATCTGGCGACGTGGGGCAAGGTGTCCTTGATCGTGCTGACGCCGATGAGCATGGCTGCGAGCCTAGGACACCCGAACGGCCGCCGCCCCCGCGCTCTCCGGACCTGGGGAACCACACCCTAGACTTGGGTCCATCATGAGTGCTCCCAATCCTGACCAGCTCCTCGCCGCCCTGGCAACGGTGAACGACCCCGAGATCAAGCGCCCGATCACCGAGCTCGGCATGGTCGAGAGTGCCGAGATCGACGACCAGGGCATCGTGCACGTGACCGTGCTCCTCACCGTCGCCGGCTGTCCGCTCAAGGACACGATCACCCGCGACGTCACCGCGGCCCTCGAGGCCGTCGACGGCGTCAGTGGTGTCGACCTGACCCTGGGCGTGATGAGCGCCGAGCAGCGTTCTGGTCTGGGTGAGCAGCTGCGTGGCGGCCAGGCCCAGCGCGAGATCCTCTTCGCCCAGCCCGGATCGTTGACCAAGGTCTTCGCGATCGCCAGCGGCAAGGGCGGGGTCGGCAAGTCGTCCGTCACCGTCAACCTCGCCATCTCCATGGCCAAGCAGGGCCTCAAGGTGGGGATCGTGGACGCCGACATCTACGGCCACTCGGTCCCCGCGATGATGGGGATCGCCGATGCCAGGCCCACCCAGGTCGACGACCTGATCATGCCGGTGCCCACTCCGAGCGGCGTCTCGGTGATCTCCATCGGGATGCTCAAGCCGCGCCGTGACCAGGTGGTTGCCTGGCGCGGACCGATGCTCGACCGGGCTCTGGTCCAGATGCTCTCCGACGTCTTCTGGGGCGACCTGGACGTGCTCCTGCTCGACCTGCCGCCCGGCACCGGTGACGTGGCGATCTCGCTGGGCCAACACCTGCCCAACGCGGAGGTCGTGGTCGTCACCACCCCCCAAGAAGCTGCTGCCGAGGTCGCTGAGCGAGCAGGCACGATGGCCTCGATGATGCACCAACGGGTCGTCGGTGTCGTCGAGAACATGTCCTACCTCCCGTGCCCGCACTGCACCGCCGAAGGAACCGATCACAAGATCGAGATCTTCGGCACCGGCGGCGGAGATCGGGTGGCCGCCACGCTCGGCGAGCGCTTCGGCTACGACGTGCCGGTCCTGGGCCGGATCCCGATCGACCTCTCGCTGCGTGAGGGCGGCGACGTCGGCAAGCCCATCGTCGAGGCCGACCCGACGGCCCCAGCTGCACTCGAGCTGACCAAGGTCGCCGAGTCGTTGTCGGGTCGCGGGCGCGGGCTGGCCGGCATGCAGCTCGGCCTCACTCCCTCGAGCAAGTTCTAGGACTCGGTCGTGTTCGGGGTCGGATTGATGGAGCTGGCCGTGATCGCGCTGGTCGCGATGTTCATGTTCGGCCCCGACAAGCTCCCCGAGTTCGCCAAGCAAGCCGGTGCGGTGCTGCGCAAGGCCCGGACCTTCGCCAACTCGGCGCGTGATGACCTGCGTGAGGAGCTCGGCCCCGAGTTCGCCGACCTCGAGCTGCGCGACCTCGACCCGCGCACGATCGTGCGCAAGCACATCATCGAGGCGATGGAGGACGCCGGAGAGGAAGCCGGAAGTCCGAAGAAGCGCGCCGTTCCGACCCTGGCCGACGGCGACATCCCGCCGTACGACGTCGACGCCACCTGATCGACCCGGCCCAGCTCCGACTCCCGGAGGCGCCGCGAGGGGCGTGAGGCGCACCTAGCGGCTCTGCACGGCCGCAATCGCGTCGAAGGCCACCAGGCTCAGCCGGGCGCTGCATCCGCCGACCTCGCCGACCTCGCCGACCTCGACGAAGTCGTGCCCGACCCGTGCCGGGGTGCCGTCGTGCCGTCCGCCGTCCCGCCGGTGGATGACGCAGTGCTCGCCCGCGTCGCCCAGGCGTCGCAGTGCCGAACCCAGGCCGAGCCTGCTCAAGGGCGACCACGCCATCTCCGGCACCGATCGGTCGTCGAGCCCGTCAGCCGCGGCGACTGCGGACAGGGGAACCAACCACTCCCTGACCGCACCTGGGCTCGACCCAGCGATCAGGCACCAGGTGGCGCACACGCGGTCCAGCCGCCCCCGAAGCACCCCGAAGCCGCTCACGTGCACCCGGACATCTCGGCCGACCGAGGCCTGCAGACGCGAGGCAAACGTGACGTCCTGGTACTCCGTGCGGCTGCGATCGGCCACCTCGAGGTCTCGCTCAGCGCCGAAGACCGCGCCTGCGTAGTGCTCGAGGTCGTCCAGGACCCCGAAGAGCTCGTTCTCCCACGTCATGCGGTACCCCCGTGTCGCGTGGGCGTGTGTGCCGGGTGTGCGTGCTACCGCGGTCACCGCAGCAGGCCTCGCCGTGGAACGTCCAGCACGCGTCGCTGCAAGATCTTGCAATGCACAGACCTGACCCGACCTTCACCGTCGCCTCAGCGACCGCTCCGCGGTTGCTCCAGGAGACCCGCTGCCAACAGGTGGCGAACCAAGGAAAGGCTTGACTGCATGCGTTTACGACGTTCAGTCGTCACGGCGAGCATCCTCGCCACGGCGGCAGCATCGCTCTCGACCGGGGGACCCATCCTCGCGGCGAGCGCGGTCACCCACCTCGGCCCCTCCACCAGCAGCGGCAGCGCGGAACCCGCGGCCGACGTCCGCCTCGGGCAACCCCTGGTGAAACCCACCCAGGCCCAACGGGACGCCGTCGCAGCCCTGATCAGCGGTCCGACCGGCGGCTCCAGCGTCACCTGGGACGAGCGATTCGGCACTCCGCGAACCATCTACCCGGCTCCGGGCGAGGCCCTCTCCGGCCCGCACGCAGGTAGCGCTGTGGACGCTGCTCGCTCCTTCGCCTCCGAGCACCGGGCTCTGCTGGGTCTCGACGCCGCAGACGTCACGTCGCTCGAGGTCACCCGCGACCACCGACTCACCGATCTCGACGTCACCGTCGTGAACCTGACGCAGACCGTCGGCGGAGTTGCCGCTGTCCGCGGCGGCTCGATGGGAATGGCAGTCGACGGCGCCGGACGAGTGCTGTCGTTCACCGGCTCCATCGCTCCCAACACCACGCAGCTGGGCAGCTGGTCGCTGACCCCCTCGCGTGCTCTGACGGGAGCAGCCGCCGCGTTCGGGGCTCCGTCGCTGACTCTGAAGGCCGGTCAGGAGATCGCCGGGTTCACGTCGTTCGCGACCGGTCTCGCCGCGGACTCCTACGTCCAGAAGGCGGTGTTTCCCACGGCCGACGGCGCTCGTGCGGCCTATCGCGTGCTGTTCGTGCAGGCGCTCGACGAGGCCTACGACGTCTTGGTCGACGCTGAGACGGGTGAGGTCCTGCACCAGCGCTCGCTGGTCCAGCACGAGTCCGAGGGCATCGTCTACCCGAACTACCCGGGCGCACCCGGGGGTGGCAAGGCCACCAAGGTCAGCTTCGGCCCCACGGCCCAGTCCCCCGGTGGCTACGTCGACCCGACGGGACTGACCGGTGTCGGAGTCACCCTGCTCGGCAACAACGCCGACACCTTCAAGAACTGGTCCAACTTCATCGCCCCCGCCGACCAGGCCAACCGCACCGTGGCACCGACCGGTCAGTTCAACTTCGGCTTCCCGGACGCCTGGGGCACCTCTGAGTGCCAGGCGACGCCACCGTCGTACGCCCAGGACGCGGACGCTTCGTCGACCAACCTCTTCTACCACCACAACCGGATCCACGACGAGTTCTACTCCTACGGCTTCACCGAGAGCGGCGGCAACTTCCAGGCCGACGGCGGCGACCCGATCCTGGGCCTGGCCCAGGCCGGTGCAATCAGTGGTGGCGCGCCGACCTACACCGGTCGCGACAACGCCTACATGCTCACGCTGCCCGACGGCATCCCGCCGTGGAGCGGAATGTTCCTGTGGGAGCCGATCAACGACGCCTTCGAGGGCCCCTGCCGCGACGGCTCCTTCGACGCCGGTGTGATCGAGCACGAGTACGCTCACGGGCTCTCCAACCGCTACGTCGGCACCGAGGACGGGGCCCTGGCCGGTCACCAGTCCGGCTCGATGGGTGAGGGCTGGGGCGACTGGTACGCCCTCAACTACACCCACCGCAACGGCATCCAGGACGACTCGGTCGTCGGTGCCTATGTCACCGGCAACACCGAGCGTGGCATCCGCAACTGGGCCTACGACGACACCGAGGCCACCTTCGGAGACATCGGTTACGACCTCGGCGGACCGGAGGTCCACTCCGACGGTGAGATCTGGACCGCAGCCCTGTGGGACGTCCGACGTGCGCTGGTCGCCACGTACGGCGAGCAGAAGGCAGCCACCATCGCCTCCTTCATCGTCACCGACGCCATGCCCCTGGCCCCCAACGATCCGAGCATGCTCGACATGCGCACCGCGATCATGAAGGCGCTCGACCTGCGTTATCACCGACAGGCTGACTTCGACGTCCTCCAGGACGCGGTGTACGGCGCCTTCGCGAGGAACGGGATGGGTACGGGCGCGGCGAACGAGATCAGTGAGGACGACCCGACCGGGGCAAACGACATCGACCCGACCCCGTCGTTCACTCACCAGAACCCGGCGCGCAACGGCACCATCGCGGTGACCGTCGTGAACGCCTCCAACGGCAAGGCCCTCCCTGACGCCAACGTCATCCTCGGCACCCTGGAGGCCGGGGTCACCCCGGTCGGTGTCAGCGACGCCGCCGGCGCGGTCACCACCAAGGCCGTCGCCGGGAGCTATCCGCTGACCATCCAGGCGCGCGGATTCGGCGCGCAGACGGTCGGCACGCTCGAGGTGTCCGAGGGCCGCACGGCCAAGCGGACAGTCAAGGTCAGCCCGAACCTCGCCTCGAGTGCCAACGGTGCGGAGATCGTGTCCTCCTCGTCGAACGGCGCGAAGTCGCTCATCGACGACACCGAGCTCACCCGCTGGAAGACCGCAGTCGGCTCGGGCAACGCGGTGATCAAGCTGGCGCAGCCGGCGAAGATCAGCTCCTTCCAGGTCAGCGCCTTCACCACCTCGCGCTTCGAGGCGGTCAAGTCGTTCACGGTGCAGACCTCGAACGACGGCATCAACTGGAAGACCCAGCCGATCGGTGAGGACGCCTTCGCCTTCGCCGCTCCGCGCCCCACGGTCGACGACGTGCACTACAAGACGTTCACGCTGCCAGCGCCGGTGCAGGCGTCCTACGTGCGGGTGTTCGCCGACGAGGCACTCGGGGAGACGAAGACCAACGCGCAGTTCGGTGACCTGCAGGTGTTCGGGACCAGCGGTGCGATCACCCCGCTGCCCCCGAAGCCGCTCGACCCGCCCTTCGTGGACTCCTTCACGATCCTCGGCACCAACCCCGGGGGCAACGAGACCTCTGGCGGGGTCGTGGGCACCGAGCTCTCCGAGACGTGCATCTTCCCGCCGGTCTCCCAGGACACCGACGGACACGTGACCGAGCTGCCGGAGGACTTCGGCGACGGTGCGCACAAGATGTCTCTCGAGGGGGGGCCGACCGCGGTCGACCTCGACGTGTACTTCTTCAACGACGAGTGCGCGGTCATCGGCGACATCGCGACGGCCGCAGTCAACGAGGCCGGCGCGATCCCTACCGGGACGGTGTACATCGTCACGAACAACTACGCCGGCGTCGCTGCCGACGTGGTGCTTACCGCAGTCGACACCAAGTGACCTGCTAGATCCTGCTCGACACCGAGCACACCGGCCCGCACCCCACGGTGC
>JBAVCA010000508.1:0-5240 GCA_049586475.1 Nocardioides sp. | reverse complement strand
GCGAGTGGTGGATCTTGGTGTAGAGACCTACCCGGCCGTCGCGGAGACCCTCGATGACGTGGGCCTCCCACAGCGGCCGCTCCCAGGCCATCCGGGTGCTGTGCAGCCGGGAGGAGAGCTCGAGGAGCTCACGGACCCGGCCGGGCTTCGGCAGGGCGCTGTGGCGGAGGTGGTGATCGATGTCGAACTGCTCGTCGGGCTTCCAGACCAGCTGGGCGCCGGTGCGCACGGAGCGGTGCGGGTGCTTGAGGAACAGCGGCGCGACCTCGTCGGCGTCGCGCAGCTGCTCGAACATGTCGCGTGCGTAGCTGCGCCCCGCATCCGCCGGCTTCTTGAAGAGCTGCAGCCCGCCGACGTGCATCGGCATATTGCGGTTCTCGGTGAGCAAGAACGCAGCTGAGGTGGGGTCGATCGGAGTGACCACGTCAGTTACCTTTCGTCTGCCTGGTCCTGGCGTGCCGCGGCGGCCAGCGAGCCACCCGGGGTGACGTCGCCGTCTCCCTGCACGGCAGCCCGGAAGCTCGGCGTCGCCTGCAACGCGATGATCTCGGCCGGCATCTCGATGCCTGCCGCGTCCAGTGCCTTCTTCACCGCGTCGATGACGCGGTGCAGGACGAGCAGCGCTTCGTGCTGCCGGGCGTCGCACCAGAAGCGAGCGGACAGGTCGATGGTGGAGACGCCCAGGTTCTCGATCAGCGCCTCGGGTGCGGGGACTTCGGCCACGCCCTCGACCCCGCGCATCGCAGCGATCATGATCTCGGCTGCTTGTGCCGCGTCGTTCTCGTAGGCGATGCCGACGACGAACGAGAGGCGACGTCGCTCGAAGTGCGTCTGCACCCGGATGACGCTCTTGTAGACGTCGCGGTTGGGAATCAGGATCAGCTGACCGTCGAAGGTCGTCAACCGGGTCTCGCGGATGGTGATCGCCTGCACGGTGCCGGTCTGACCCTGCACCTCGATCTGGTCGCCCGAGGCGAAGGGCTGCCGGAAGAGCATCAGCACCCCGGACAGCGTGTTCTCCAGGATGTCCTGGAACGCGAACCCGATCGCGAGCGAGAAGAAACCGAGGCCGGCGAGGAGGTCGACCGGTTGGACCGACGGGAAGACGATGGTCATGGCGGCGAGGACCCCGAGCGACAGGACGATCCACCCGGCGATCTTGCTCATCACCGAGGTGAAGCTCGGCGTCTGCCGCGGCCCGAGGTAGCGGCGCAGCAGCCCTCGCAAGGCACGCGCTGCACCCCACAGGACGAGCAGCACGAGAAGGGCGGCCCCTAGCCGGGGGAGTGAACGCAGGAACGAGTCGAGCATGGCGCCGGCGGAGTCGGAGATCTCGTCACCGACGCTCGAGACAGCCACGGGAGTGAGCACCGGTTCAGCCTAGTGGGCAGCGCCCCGCTGCGTGCCACGATGAGCGAGTGACGACCTGGGTCCTGCACGTCGACCTCGACCAGTTCCTCGCTGCCGTCGAGGTACGCCGTCGACCAGAGCTCGCGGGGCTGCCTGTCGTGGTCGGGGGACGAGGCGACCCGACCGAGCGCGGCGTGGTCTCCACGGCGTCGTACGAGGCGCGCGTGTTCGGCGTCGGGTCTGGGATGCCGCTGCGAACCGCGGCGAGAGCCTGCCCGGAAGCAGTCTTCCTGCCGGTCGACAAACCGGCCTACGACGAGGCCTCGGCCCAGGTGATGGCCACCTTGCGAGCCTTGCTGTGGGACGGCGACCCGGTCGACGTCCAGGTTCTCGGCTGGGACGAGGCGTTCGTCGGACGCCGGGTAGGACAGTCACCGCACGACCCGCAGCCGTTCGCCGAACAGGTCCGTGCCGAGGTGCTGGCGGCCACCGGCCTGCACTGCTCGGTCGGCATCGGCTCCAACACCTTGCAGGCCAAGATCGCCACCGATTACGGGAAGCCCCGTGGGATCTACCGGATCACCGACGACTCCTGGGCCTCCGAGATGGGCGAACGCTCGACCCGCGCGCTGTGGGGGATCGGGTCCAAGACCGAGAAGCGGCTCGCCGAGATCGGGCTCCACACCGTCGCCGACCTCGGATCGGCAGACGACGACGTCCTGGTGGCGACCTTTGGCCCCTCGACCGGGACCTGGCTGAGCAGGCTCGGTCGTGGCATCGGGGCGACGCGGGTGGATCCGACCCCCTGGGTGGCCCGGGCCCACGGACGTGAGGAGACCTTCCAGGTGGACCTCGACGACGACGCCGAGATCGACGCCGCCATCCGCCGGATCGCCCGTCGGGTGGTCGCCGACATCGACGCCGAGGGACGACCCGCGATGCGGGTCATCATCAAGGTACGCAACCGCTCCTTCCGGACCCTCACCCGCAGCCGGAAGCTTCCTGCACCGACCAACGACCCGACCGACCTGGCCGACGTGGCCGCCGCCCTGCTGAAGGGCGTCGAGCGGGACCGGCCCGTCCGGCTGCTCGGCGTACGGCTCGAGATGGTTGCTCCCGAGGGTGGCTACTGAGCGCTGCGTGCCCGAGCAGGCCCGAGCCCCAGGTTGAGCGGCTCCGGGCTCGTGCGACACCATCAGCTGGTGGCCTCCCAACAACACCCGCCGACGAGCGAGCTGTCGCTGATCCTGGACTTCTGTCTCCGGGTCGGCGAGCTGCTGCTCTCCTCGGGTGCCGGGGCCGCCGACGTGACGGCGACGATGCTGTCCCTGGCGCGGACCTTCGAGGCCCGCGACGCCGAGGTCGACATCACCTTCACCTCGCTGTCGATGAGCTACCAGCGCAGCCCCGAAGAGGTGCCGCTGTTCGCGACCCGGCAGGTCCGCCGACGCGTCATCGACTACCAGGACCTGACCCGGGTGGATCACCTCGTGCGCGACATCGCGCGCGGCGACCTGGACCTGACCTCGGGTCGGGCCGAGCTGCGCCGCATCGTCTCCACCGGTCACGACCGGCACCGCTGGGCCGTGACCGCCGGATGGGGCCTGATGTCGGCCGGTATCGGCATCCAGCTCGGTGGTGACTGGCTGGTCGCCCTCCTTGCCTTCCTCTCCGCCGCGTTGATCGACCGGCTCCAGCTGCGCATCGCACGGCGCCGGATCCCCGGTTTCTACGAGCAGGTGGCGGGCGGTCTGGTGGCGACCCTGGTCGCGGTCGGGGCAGCGGCGCTGTACGACGACGTCAACGTCTCGCTCGTCGTGACCGCCAACATCGTCATGCTGCTGGCCGGGATCGGCTTCATGGGTGCCCTGCAGGATGCTCTGACCGGCTTCTACATCACCGCCGGGGCGCGGCTGACCGAGGCGCTGCTCGCGACCGCAGGCATCATCGCGGGCGTCAGCGGCGGGCTGAGCCTGGCCTATGCCGCCAAGATCGACCTGCCGACCGTTGCCCTGGGGGAGACCGGCATCCAGGGCCTCCCCCTCACTGCGACCGGAGCAGCGGTGGCGGCAGCGGCCTTCGCGTTCGCGTCCTACTCGCCCAAGCGGGTGCTCGTCCCGGTCGCCCTGATGGCCGGCATCGCGATGGCGATCTCGCAGTCGATGCAGGTGCCCGGCATCGCCCGGACCTGGTCGGTCGCGATCGCGGCCCTGTTCGTCGGCGTCGTCGGCTACACGGTCGCCGCCCGCTTCCGGGTGCCTCCGCTGATCGTGGTGGTCTCTGCCATCGTGCCGATGCTGCCGGGCGTGTCGATCTACCGCGGGCTCGCGCTGCTCGGCGAGGGCAGTCGCCGCGACACCTCCGAAGGCCTGGTCGCGCTGATCACCGCCGCCTCTGTTGCCCTGGCGCTGGCCGCCGGTGTGATCTTGGGGGAGTACCTCGCCCAACCGTTGGCGCGGCACACCCAGCGCGTGGAGTCCCGCCTGGCCGGCCCTCGGTTGGTCGGTCCGGTGCACCTGCCACGCCGTCAGCGACGGCGCAGGACCTCCAGCCAGACCTCCGAGATCGAGCTGTCGAAGGGCGCCCGCTCCTCGAGCACCGCTCCGAACACCCAGGCGCAGGAGCGCTCGGCCAGCGAGACCGCGTCCGGGGGGTAGCCGAAGGCGACCTGGTGCTCGGCGAACTCGTCCTCGTCGTCCACGAACACGTCACCTGCGCTGGTGCGGATCACGTCGAGGTCCAGGTCGACGGCTCGCACGGCCGGACCGTCCCAGACCGGCACCGTGGTCATGTCGACATAGGTCACGACCTGGTAGCCGGGCGCATGGAAAGTGGCCACCCAGCCGCCCCCTCCGCCGCCCTCCGCAGTCGGCACCAGCCCGACCTGATCAGTTGCTGACACGAACGACGCCCCGGGGCGTCGCATCATCGTCCCGGCTGGGACGCCGTACCAGGTGCCGTGCTGATCGTCACCCAGCCAGAGGGCGTCGTACTCCCAGTGCGGCAGGTCGCCCCACTTCGTCATTGCCACCCGTATCGGGTCCCCGAGCTGCATGTCCGGCATTGAACACGATCCGAGCAGGTGGTCACACGATGGCGGCCTTGTCGGGCAGGAAGCGCTTGGAGCTCTTGGCGATGACGTCCTGGTAGCGCGAGCCGGTGAACTTGGCCAGCTGGTGGATCACGTGAGCGTCGATGCCGACCAGCACCCGGGCCTGGTTCTTCACGACGCCCCTGACGATGATCTCGGCAGCCTTCTCCGGAGTCATCCGAGCGAGCTTCTTGTCGAAGAGCTCGGCGGTCGCGACCTGGTCCTCCTTCGCCGAGACCCGGGCGTTGCGGGCGATCGCGGTCTTGATGCCGCCCGGGTGCACGGAGGTGACCCCGACCGGGTGCTCAGCGATGAGCATCTCCTCGCGCAGCGCCTCGGTCATGCCGCGTACGGCGTACTTCGTGGCGTTGTACATCGATTGTCCGGGCATCGAGATGAGCCCGAAGAGCGAGGAGATGTTGACGACATGGCCGTCGCCGCTGGCGATCAGGTGCGGGAGGAACTCCTTGGTGCCGTGCACGACGCCCCAGAAGTTGACTCCGACGATCCAGTCCATGTCGGCGTACTCGAGGTCGGTCAGGTCGCCGGCCAGGGCGACGCCGGCGTTGTTGACGACCACGTTGACCCGACCGAAGTCCTGCACGACGTCGATGGCGTAGCGGGAGAAAGCGTCGCGGTCGGCGACGTCGAGCCGGTCGCTGCGGACCTTGCGTGCGCCGCCGGCGGTCACGAGCTCGACCGTCTCGGCCAAGCCGGCCTCGTCGACGTCGGAGAGGGCCAGCAGCGATCCCTGCTTGGCGAGGTTCGACGCCAGGGCGCGACCGATGCCGGAGCCGGC
>JBAVCA010000507.1:0-4866 GCA_049586475.1 Nocardioides sp. | reverse complement strand
GTGGACCACGTGGTGAAGTTCAACGGCGGCAACAACGCCGGCCATACCGTCGTGATCGGCCAGCCCGACGGCAGCAGTGAGAAGTACGCCCTCCACCTGTTGCCCAGCGGCATCCTGAGCCCCAACTGCACCCCGGTGATCGGTAACGGCGTCGTCGTCGACATCGATGTGCTCTTCGAGGAGATCGACGGCCTCGAGGCGCGTGGCGTCGACACCTCCAAGCTCAAGGTCAGCGCCAGCGCCCACGTCATCCCCAGCTACAACCGCACGCTCGACAAGGTGACCGAGCGCTTCCTCGGCTCGCGCCGTCTCGGCACGACCGGGCGTGGGATCGGGCCGACGTACGCGGACAAGATGAACCGGATCGGGATCCGCGTCCAGGACCTCTTCGACGAGAAGATCCTCACCGCCAAGGTGACCGGTGCCCTGGAGCTCAAGAACCAGGTCCTCACCAAGGTCTACAACCGCCGCGCGGCCGAGGTCGAGGAGATCGTCGGCGAGCTCCTCACCCATGCCGAGCGCCTGCGCCCGATGGTGTGCGACACGGGTCTCTTCCTCAACCAGGCGCTCGACGCCGGCGAGACGGTCCTGCTCGAGGCGGGTCAGGCCACCCTGCTCGACGTCGACCACGGCACCTACCCCTTCGTGACCTCGTCCTCGGCGACCGCAGGCGGCGCATGCACCGGCTCCGGTATCCCCCCGATGCGCCTGGACCAGGTCATCGGGATCGTCAAGGCCTACACGACCCGTGTCGGTGAGGGCCCGTTCCCGACCGAGCTGTTCGACGACGCCGGTGAGCACCTGCGCAAGGTGGGCGCGGAGTTCGGCACCACGACCGGCCGGCCGCGCCGCTGCGGTTGGTACGACGCCGTGATCGCCCGGTACGCCGCTCGCGTCAACGGGGTGACCGACTTCGTGCTGACCAAGCTCGACGTCCTGACCGGCCTCGACCAGGTGCCGGTCTGCGTCGCCTACGACGTCAATGGCGTGCGTCACGACGAGATGCCGGTCAACCAGAGCGACTTCCACCACGCGGTACCGATCTACGAGAACCTCCCCGGCTGGACCGAGGACATCTCCGAGTGCCGCACCTTCGAGGAGCTGCCGGCCAACGCGCAGGCATACGTCGAGGCTGTCGAGAAGATGTCGGGCTCGCGGATCTCGGTCGTTGGCGTCGGTCCCTCGCGGGCAGCGACGATCGTGCGACACGAGCTGCTCTGAGGGCTAGCGGTAGCTCCCTGCGATCCCCGCGCTCGTCGGGCCCTGCCGCTCCGTAGGATCAGCCGACGTGAAGACCCTCGTGATCGGTACCGGCGGGCGTGAGCATGCTCTGGCGCGGGCGCTGTCCCTCGACCCGGGGGTCACCGAGGTGCACGTTGCCCCCGGCAATCCCGGGATCTCCGCCGTAGCCACGCTCCACGACGTCGACCAGCTCGACGGCGAGGCCGTGGCCGACCTGGCCGAGCGGCTCGACGTCGGCCTGGTCGTGGTGGGTCCGGAGGCGCCGCTGGTCGCCGGGGTGGCCGACGTGGTCGCAGCCCGCGGTATCCCGGTCTTCGGGCCGAGCGCTGCCGCGGCCCAGCTCGAGGGATCGAAGACCTTCGCCAAGGACGTGATGGCCGCCGCCGGCGTCCCGACCGCCCGCTCCTACACCTGCACGACACCCGAGGAGGCGGCGGCGGCGCTGGATGAGTTCGGGCCGACGTACGTCGTCAAAGAAGACGGCCTCGCCGCCGGCAAGGGTGTGGTCGTGACCGACGACCGGGCCGAGGCGTTGGCCCACGCCGCCGCCTGTGCGCGGGTGGTGATCGAGGAGTTCCTGGACGGACCCGAGGTCTCCCTCTTCGCGATCACCGACGGCGAGACGGTCTACCCGCTGCAGCCGGCGCAGGACTTCAAGAGGATCTTCGACGGCGATGCCGGGCCCAACACCGGGGGCATGGGTGCTTACACGCCGTTGCCATGGGCGCCGGTCGGATTGGTCGCCGACGTCGTGCGCGACGTCTTGCAGCCGACGGTCGACGAGCTGGCTCGACGGGGCACGCCGTTCGCAGGGCTGCTGTACGCCGGGCTTGCCCTGACCTCACGCGGGGTCCGCGTGATCGAGTTCAACGCGCGCTTCGGCGACCCGGAGACCCAACCGCTGATGGCGCTCCTCGACTCACCGCTGTCGCCCCTGCTGCTCGGCGCCGCGACCGGCACGTTGGCCGACGTGGCACCCCCGGTGTGGAAGTCGGGCTCCGCGGTCGCCGTCGTGATGGCGAGCGCGGGCTACCCGGAGTCGTCGTCCTCCGGCGACGTCATCACCGGGATCGATGCCGCCGAGGCGCTGCCCGACGTGCACGTGATCCACGCCGGGACGGCGCTCGCCGGGGCCGACGGGGACGATCTGGTGACCGCCGGTGGGCGGGTGCTCGCCGTGATCGGGACCGGGGGCGACATCGTCACGGCTCGAGCGTCGGCGTACGCCGGGGTGGCCGCGATCGCGTTCGACGGAGCTCAGTCGCGCTCCGACATCGCGCTCCACTCCTCGGCGAGCAGCGCGTAGGTCACCCCGTCCAACCAGCCACGGTCACGGTGCAGCGAGTCGCGGACGCCGTACTGCTCGCGGCGCATACCGACGCGCTCCATCAGTCGCCACGACATCTCGTTGGCAGCGAAACAGCTGGCGGTGACGCGGCGTAGTCCGAGCCCTCCGTCGGCCTGGGGAGCGAAGCAGAGCCCGATCGCGGCTCGCACCGCCTCGGTGGCGTAGCCACGGCCCGTGTGCGCGGGGTGGAGGGTCCACCCGAGCTCGGCCTCGGTCGCCGCTGCCCGGTCAGCCACCTCGCGCTGCCCCCAGCCGTCCCTGGAGGCGATCATCAGGTCGCCCACCATGACTCCGCCTGCCTCGACGGCCACGGTCTTGGCCAGCCTCTCCGGCTCGGCGAAGGCCTCGTCCCACGTCGCTCGGTCGCCCGGCGCGAGGCCGAGCCACTCGTGCACCTCGGGCAGGCGGCGGTAGGCCCAGATCGCAGCCGCGTCGTCACTCGTCGCGGGGCGCAGGCTGAGTCGCTCGGTGGTGAGAGGCCACCTGAGGTCGGCGAGGGGAAGCATCCGCGCATTCTGGCTGACCTGAGACCATCGCCGCATGTCGGTATTCAGACCTGCGCAGGTCATCAACAAGCGCGAGGTCTGGGACGGACGATGCTGCGCGTGCTTGACACCGCCGCGAACCTCACGGACCTGCTCGACCGCGACGAGCGCTGGTGGGCATCGTGGCATCGTGGGACGACTGGGTCCTGACCGGTCCGGGTTAGTCCCTGACGTTTCGCCCGCTCGGCAGCCCGAGATCGTGCCATTTCGTCAGGGACTATCCCGAGCGGGATAATCGGCCCGTGACCGTCCCCAACGTCCTGGCCACCCGTTACGCCGGAGCCGACCTCGCCGAGATCTGGTCGCCCGAGCACAAGATCGTCCTCGAGCGCCAGCTGTGGATCGCGGTCCTCAAGGCCCAGCGTGACCTCGGCATCGACGTGCCCGAAGGTGTCGTCGAGGCCTACGAGGCTGTCGCGGCCCAGGGCGATCAAGGTGTCGACCTCGGCTCGATCGCGGCCCGCGAGCGGATCACCCGCCACGACGTGAAGGCCCGCATCGAGGAGTTCTCTGCTCTCGCTGGTCATGAGCACATCCACAAGGGGATGACCAGCCGCGACCTGACCGAGAACGTCGAGCAGCTGCAGGTCAAGCAGTCCCTCGAGCTGCTTCGCGACCGGGCGATCGCTGCCCTCACCCGGCTGGCGCGCCTTGCCGCCGAGCACGAGACCACCGTGATGGCCGGGCGCTCGCACAACGTCGCCGCCCAGGCGACCACCCTCGGCAAGCGGTTCGCCACCGCGGCCGACGAGCTGATGATCGGCGTCGAGCGGATCGAGCAGCTGCTGGAGCGCTACCCGCTGCGGGGGATCAAGGGCCCGATGGGCACCGCCCAGGACATGCTCGACCTCCTTGACGGCGACGAGTCCAAGCTCGCCGACCTCGAGCAGCGGGTCGCGGCGCACCTCGGTTTTGACCGGGTGCTCACCAGCGTCGGGCAGGTCTACCCGCGCAGCCTGGACTTCGACGTGCTCTCCGCCGTCGTGCAGCTCGTCGCAGCGCCCTCCAACCTCGCCACCACGATCCGGTTGATGGCCGGAAACGAGATCGTGACCGAAGGCTTCAAGGAGGGCCAGGTCGGCTCGTCGGCGATGCCGCACAAGATGAACACCCGCTCCTGTGAACGCGTCAACGGTCTGGCTGTCGTCACCCGCGGCTACCTGTCGATGATCGGTGAGCTCGCCGGCGACCAGTGGAACGAGGGCGACGTGTCCTGCTCCGTCGTACGCCGGGTCGCCCTGCCGGACGCGTTCTTCGCCGCCGATGGCCTGTTCCAGACGTTCCTGACGGTCCTCGACGAGTTCGGCGCCTTCCCGGCCGTCATCCAGCGCGAGCTCGACCGCTACCTGCCCTATCTGGCCACGACGAAGGTCCTGATGAGCGCGGTGCGCAACGGCGTGGGACGCGAGAGCGCCCACGAGGCGATCAAGGAGGCTGCCGTCGGCACCGCCCTGGCAATGCGCCAGGGCCAGGCCGTCAACGACGTCTTCGCCAAGCTCGCGGCCGACGAGCGACTCGGCCTCACCGAGGCCCAGCTCGCCGACCTCGTCGCCGCACCGATCGCTTTCACCGGTGCGGCCGTCGCCCAGACCCAAGCCGTCTGCCGGGCTGTCGCCGCGCTCGCCGAGAGGCACCCCGAGGCGGCGGGCTACTCGCCGGGCGCGATTCTCTGACGTCGTCCGCAGCTGGGAGGTCCGCACCGCGTAGCCCGAGAAATCCTCATCTCTGGCG
>JBAVCA010000506.1:0-4487 GCA_049586475.1 Nocardioides sp. | reverse complement strand
GGTCAGCGCCGCGCAGCGACACGTCGAACAAGACCGACCCGTCGAGCTGGCCGACCCTGACCGTGGTCGGGGCGCTCTCGGCCGCCGGGCGCGCCAGCTCGAGGTGGCGACGCAGGACCGGTCCGCTTCACTCGGAAGGTGATATGCGCCACGTCCGAGCACTGCGGCAGCCGTGGGACGTCCATTATTCGGGACGGGCGTCTCACATCACGAGACCAAGCGTTGTGGGGACGGTGTCCGAACCGTGAGACTCCGGGGCATGGTCACTGCTGGCACCTCCGCCCATCTCGTGGTACGGCGCCACGTGGACCTCGGGCGCACCCGCAGCAGCCTGTGTCGGCCCTGCTGAGCCACCTCACCCCGATTGCTCCCCGCGTCGTCATGAACGGCGCCACCTCAGCCAAGGACCGACATGCCCGATCAGCGCTTCGCCTCTCAGCCCCCCGCTCACACCGAGATCCCGCGCACCAAACGGGCCGAGGGCCAGTGGTCGCTGGGGTACACCGAGCCGTTGAACAAGAACGAGCAGTCCAAGAAGGACGACGACCCGCTCAACGTGCGCGACCGGATCCTCTACACCTACTCCAAGCGGGGCTTCGCCTCGATCGACCCCGCTGACCTGCGCGGGCGTTTTCGCTGGATGGGGCTCTACACCCAGCGCGCGCCGGGCTTCGACGGCGGCAAGACCGCCACGGTCCCCGAGGAGGAGCTCGACGCCGAGTACTTCATGCTCCGCGTCCGCTCCGACGGCCGCCTGCTCTCCCACCACGCGGTTCGGGCCCTCGGCACGATCGGCGTCGACTACGCCCGCGACACCGCTGACGTCACCGACCGCGAGAACATCCAGTACCACTGGATCCGTATCGAGGACGTCCCGGCGATCTGGGAGCGGTTGGACGCTGCCGGGCTGAGCAGCCTCGAGGCCTGCGGCGACTCGCCGCGCCCTTTCCTCGGTTCTCCGGTGGCGGGCGTCGCGCGCGACGAGATCATCGACGGGACCTCGGCCCTGGAAGAGATCTTCGACCGCTTCATCGGCGACCCCGACTTCTCCAACTTCCCGCGCAAGTTCAAGACGGCGCTGACCGGGCATCCCAGCCACGACGTCTCCCCCGAGACCAATGACGTCTCCTTCGTCGGCACGGTTCATCCCGAGCACGGTCCCGGCTTCGACTGCTGGGTCGGTGGCGGGCTGTCGACCAACCCGATGCTCGCCCAGAAGATGGGGGTGTGGATCCCGCTGGATGAGGTCGCTGACGTGTGGGAGGCCGTGGCGTCAGTCTTCCGTGACTACGGCTACCGCCGACTGCGCTCGCGGGCCCGGCTGAAGTTCCTGGTAGCCGACTGGGGCATCGAGAAGTTTCGCGAGGTCGTCGAGAACGAGTACCTGCAACGCCCGCTGGTCTCCTGTGACTCCCCTCCCTCCCCCACCGGTCACCGCGACCACATCGGGGTGCACGAGCAGAACGACGGGAAGTTCTACGTCGGGGTCGCGCCCGTCGCCGGCCGGGTCTCCGGAAGCCTGCTGGTTCAGCTCGCGGACACCATCGAGGAGTTCGGCGTCGCCGGCGCCCGCCTCACGCCGTACCAGAAGATCGTCCTGATCGGTGTCGACGCCGACCAGGTCGAGGACCTGGTCGCCCGTCTCGATGAGATCGGGCTCTCCGCACGACCCTCGCAGTGGCGGCGCAACACGATGGCCTGCACCGGCATCGAGTTCTGCAAGCTCGCGATCGTGGACACCAAGGAGCGGGCCCGCGACCTGGTCACCGAGCTGGAGAAGCGCTTCCCCGACCTCGACACCCCGATCACCGTCAACGTCAACGGCTGCCCGAACGCCTGCGCCCGCACTCAGATCGCCGACATCGGCCTCAAGGGCCAGCTCGTGCTGCACGAGGGTGAGCAGGTGGAGGGCTTCCAGGTGCACCTGGGTGGCGCGACCGGGTTGCAGGCCAACTTCGGCCGCAAGCTTCGCGCCCACAAGGTCACCAGCGCCGGGCTCGACGACTACATCACCGTCGTGGTCGGCAACTACCTCCTCGACCGGCTTGCGGGCGAGAGCTTCGCGACGTGGGTGGCCCGCGCCGAGGACGACCTGCTGCGGGGCGAGAAGTCGCTGAGCCCCGTCGTCGCCACCGTAGGGAGCCCCGGTGAGTGAGCGAGGCGTTCCCTTCCACTGCCCCTACTGCGGCGAGCAGGACCTGTGGCCGCACGAGGTCGCGGTCGAGGGCGGCGCGCCCGGTGAGACGACCTCCCCGCACGGCGCCTGGGAGTGCCGGGGCTGCCAGCGCGCGTTCTCACTGAAGATGTTGGGTCTGTTGCGCCGCAAGCCAGACGCGGGCCAGGCATGAGCACCGCCGCCACGCGCTCCGCGCGAGCCTTCCGGGGTGCCACCGCCAGCGGCCGCTCCCCCGAGGAGCTGCGCGAGCTCGTCTCGCACTGGGGAGCAGAGCTCGAGCTCGCACCGGCCGAGACGATCGTCGAGTGGGCTGCAGCCACCTTCGGGGCACGCTTTGCGATCACCTCCTCCATGGGCGACGCGGTCCTGGCCCACGTGGCTCAGAAGGTCGTGCCTGGCATCGACGTCGTGTTCCTCGACACCGGCTACCACTTCGTCGAGACCATCGGCACCCGAGACGCCGTCGAGGCGACGATGGATGTCACCCTGCTATCGATCACCCCGCGACAGTCCGTCGCAGAGCAGGACGCCGAGCACGGCGCTGACCTCTACAGGACAGATCCGGACCGGTGCTGCGCGCTGCGCAAGGTCGCGCCGCTCGCCGATGCTCTGGCTTCCTATGACGCCTGGGCGACCGGTCTGCGCCGCGCCGAGACCCACAATCGCGTCATCGCCCCCGTGATCGGGTGGGACGCCAAGAAGGGCAAGGTCAAGGTGTCTCCACTGGCCCGGTGGAGCGATGAGCAGGTCGAGCGCTACATCGTGGACAACGGCGTCCTGGTGAACCCGCTCCTCCACGACGGCTACCCCTCCATCGGGTGCGCACCCTGCACCCGACGAGTGGCCCCCGGCGACGACCCGCGCAGCGGTCGTTGGGCCGGTACGAACAAGACCGAGTGCGGGATCCACACCTGATGGACTCTCGTACTGCAATTGCTGTCCAGCACCCCCGGAACGACGACGTTGAGAGGAAACAGCTCTGATGGCTGCTCCCGCCCTGGTTGCCCTGGCCCACGCGAACCGCGACCCGAGGACGGCGACCACGATCGCCTCCCTGGTCGCCGAGGTGAAGACCCAGCGCCCCGACCTTCGGGTCGAGCGCGCCTTCCTCGAGGACCCGACGCTGCCCGCTCGGGGCGGCAAGCCTGCCTTCCAGTCGGTCGTCGACCGCCTCGCCAAGGCCGGCCACGAGGAGATCGTGGTGGTCCCCCTGGCCCTCTCCGAGGCAGAGCTGGGGCAGCACGACGTCGACGCCGCTCTAGCGCAGGCTGCCGTGCGCCACCCAGGTCTCCAGATCCGGCTGAGCGCGATGCTCGGCGTGGAGGCGTGCTTCCTCGAGGTGCTGGACGAGCGCCTGCGGGAGGCCCTGAGCCGGTCTCGGGTCCGTGAGCTCGACGCCCTCGTCCTGGCCGCCGCCGGTTCCACCGATGCCCTCGCCAACCAGTCCGTTGCCCGTCTGGCTCGGCTGTGGGGCACCCATCACAAGCTGCCGGTCACCGCCGCGTACGCCTCCAGCGCTCCGCCGGCCACCGGCGAGGCAGTGCGCGCCTTCCGCGCCCAGGGTCGGCGACACATCGCCGTCGCCTCGCTCTTCCTGAGCCCCGGTGTCCTGACCGACCGCTCGTCCGAGATGGCCCTCGATGCCGGTGCCGTCGCGGTCTCCGAGCCCCTCGGTGCGCACCCCGAGGTCGCTCGGATGATCCTGGCGCGATACGCGGTCGGCGCCGTGATGCTGGTCCCCGTGTGAGGCGGCGTGCCGCCACGGTGCTGCGAGACCAGCTTGCGCTGACGCCCGGCCAGTGGGCCTATCCGACCAAGTCGTGCAACAGCATCTCCAGCTGACGAGCGGGATCGGTGGTGATCCCACCGTGCACGGGCCCCGGCTGGAGCACCGTGCTCCGCGGGGCCTTGACGAAGCCGAAGCGCTGACTGGTGGTGGCCAGGCCGGCACGCCCGGCCTCGGGCGCGCCGGCACAGACGATGTCGACGAACGCCAGCGCGGAGCGTAGCTGCCCCGGGTCGATCAGTGCTCCGAGGGCAGCCAGCCGCCCGTCGTCGACGTGCCACGCCGACCTCAGGTAGTCGGTGCTGTGGCAGTACAGGACGACCCCGACGTTGACGAACTCCTCCCGATCGGCTCGAGGCACGCAGCGCAGCGCGACGTACTGATAGGCGTGCACCTTCGTGGTCGACGCACTCATGCTCGACCGCCAGGTCCAGGTAGCCACTGTCGCGTCCGCAGCCGTGCGCTCAGGAAGTCGACGTAGGCCTCGCGAATCGCACCGGGAGTCTCGGCGCCCGGCACCGGCTC
>JBAVCA010000505.1:0-3235 GCA_049586475.1 Nocardioides sp. | reverse complement strand
GTGCTGGGTGTCGCAGCACTGGCCGGCGTCGTGGGCAACGTCAAGGGCGGTTCGCGACGCGCCGTGGAGCAAGCCCGCCGGGACCTCGCGGCGGGCGGCGGCACGCGGGCCAGTCCGCTGCGGCTGGCGGTGACGCAACCGCAGGTGCCGGCCGAGGTGTCCGTCGGTGTCGACGGCGTCGCCTCCTGGATGACGCCGTCCGACAGCTTCTACCTGATCGACACGGCCTTCTCGAAGCCCGCGATCACCCCGCAGCAGTGGAGCCTGCGCATCCACGGGATGGTCGACAACGAGATCACCCTCACCTACGACGACCTCGTCGAGCGCGAGCTTCTCGAAGGCTGGGTGACCCTCAACTGCGTGTCGAACCCGGTCGGAGGTGACTACATCGGCAACGCCTGGTGGAGTGGCGTCGCGCTGGCCCCGATCCTCGCGGAAGCCGGCATCCAGGACGGTGCGGACGCGATCCTGCAGACCTCCGAGGACGGCTGGAACTGCGCGACCCCGGTCGAGACGGTGATGGACGGACGCAACGCGATGCTCGCGCTCTACATGAACGGTGAGCCGCTGCCGGTCGAGCACGGATTCCCCGTGCGCACCATCGTGCCGGGGCTCTACGGCTACGTCTCGGCGACCAAGTGGGTCGTCGACATGGAGCTGACCCGCTTCGACGCGGTCGACGCCTTCTGGACCCAGCGCGGCTGGGGTGAGCTCGGCCCGGTGAAGATCGCCTCGCGGATCGACGTCCCCTCGAGCGGAGCGACGATCGAGACCGGGAACGACGGAGTCGTCATCGCCGGCTCCGCCTGGGACCAGCACGCCGGGATCGAGGGCGTCGAGGTCGCGGTCGACGGCGGGGCCTGGACGCCCGCGGAGCTGGCTGGATCCCCCAGCGACGACTGCTGGACCCAGTGGCGCCTGGCGCTGCCCTTGGAGCGAGGTCGGCACCGGGCGCGGGTCCGCGCGATCAGCAAGACCGGTGAGGTGCAGACCGGTGCGTACGCCGACGTGCTTCCCGACGGCGCGACCGGCTGGGACGAGACCACCTTCACCGTCGCCTGAGACGCGCCGTCGATCGCCGTCGGCCACCGGTGGCTGCCGTCTGGTCCTGGGCGTGCCACGATCCGAGGGTGAGAGCAGCCGAGAACGAGCAGGCCGGGGACTTCGCAGACCGTCCCGGAGCAGCACTGGTGATCGGCGGCAACGGCGGGCTCGGAGCAGCAGTCGCGGAGCTGCTCGCCGAGCGGGGGGCCCGGGTGGCGGTCACCTATCGTCGTACGCCGCCCAGTGGCACGTTCGGTGCCGGCGCGTACCGGCTCGACCTCGACGACCTGGGTTCGGTCCCGGGTGTCGTCGGGGAGGTCGTCGCCCAGGCTGGGGGCATCCACACACTCGTCCACGCAGCTGGTCCGCACGTGCCGATGGTGCATCTCTCGCGCGTCGATCCGCTCACCATGGCCGCCCAGCTCGCCGGCGACGCCGCGGCGTTCTTCGCCGTCGTGCACGCGGCGCTGCCGGCCTTGCGGGAGTGCAGCGGGAGCATCGTCGCGGTGACGACGGCTGCGACCACGCGCTATCCGGTCCGCGACGGTCTGTCGTCGGCACCGAAGGCGGCCATCGAGGCGATGGTCCGAGCGCTGGCGGCTGAGGAGGGCCGCTTCGGCGTCCGGGTCAATGCGGTCGGGCCGGGCATGCTGACCGACGGCATGGCCAAGCGGTTGATCGCTTCAGGTGACCTGTCGCAGAGCGACCTTGAGATCACCCGAGGCAACATCCCGCTCCGCCGCTTCGGCTCGGCCACGGACGTCGCCGAGGCGGTCTGCTTCCTGGCCAGCGGCCGCGCCGGCTTCATCAGTGGGCAGAAGCTGGACGTGGACGGTGGGTTCGGCGTCTGAGGCGGGTCGCCCGGGTCGCCTGGGTCCATCGGAGAAGCGGAGGTGTCGAGCGCCGCGGGCCCGACGCAGTGCCGAGCCGAGAGCCGTCAGCTCACCAGTTGCTCTGGTTGCCCTTCGGCAGTGGATGAGCGGCGTCGCGGATCACGTACACGGTGCCGCCCGATCCGGACAACCACGCCTGTTCTAGCTGCGCGCGGTCGTAGGTACGGCGTACGGCGCTGCTGTCGCGACCGGCCGGGTCGTTGACCACGACGTCGCCGTCCTCGGTGAAGCCGACGACGACCAGCAGGTGGCCCGCCGTGGCGGAGATCGGCGCCCCGGTCAGCTCGCCGGAGCCGAACGAGATCGAGGCGATCAGCGGAATGCCGGCTGCGATGAATCGCTCGGCCTCGCGCAAGGAGCGCAGCCTGGTGACGAAGGCCTTGCCGACCCGCGGGGCCGCGTAGGCGGTGTTGAACGGCCAGTTGCCGGTGCCGTCGTAGGTGTGGTCGAAGGTCATCCGGGCTGCGTAGGCAACCCAGGGATCCGGGTAGCCCGCAGGCACCCAGGAGTACGACCGAGCGCCCGGCAAGGCGTCGTAGTACCCGAGCACCATGGACGTCGACGTGGGCGAGCACCAGGCCTCACCGCCACCGTTGTACTCCGGGAACTCGCCGCCGTGGATCATCTGGGAGTACCGCGGTACGTCGAGCACGATGCCGCGGCCCGGGCCTGGCTGGGAGGTGGGGCCGGCCCCGGCGGGCAGGCGGGAGGCGACGGCGCCGATCGTGTCGACGCCGGGGTTGCGGGTGCTGCCGGCCTTGCGGGCCAGGGTCACCCGTAGCTGGTAGGACGTCAGCCCGCCCGGAGCGCGCCAGGTGTCGACGTTGACCTGGGCGAGGTCGTCGGACTGGGCGCCGAACGTGCTGCGGCTGAGGAACCGGTCGCCCTTGGCCCAGCGACCCATCAGGTCCCAGCTGGAGGTGGTGCCGGCGGCGTTGCGTCCGCGGACCCGCACCTCGACGAAGCTGTCTCCGGGAGTGGTCGCCGACCAGGACGGGATCAGCTCGGTGAGGGCGAACCCGGGATCGACCCAGGGGGAATCCCAGGTCGACTGCTCGTAGCGGGTGCCCTTCAAGGTGCGCTCGGCCGTCGCCTCGGCGATCCGCAGGCGACCGCGGGCGACGCGGGTTCCGTTGCCGGTGCCGGTGCGCAGCTCGGCCCCGGAGTCGAACTGGCGGTAGTGGACCTGACGTACGTCGGCTCGCTTGGCGGCAACGAGCGAAGCGTTCGCCGCTTCGGCCGGGTCGGCTGGCGTCACCGCGGCAACGTAACAGGGCGTCAGCAGCAGGGTCAGGACG
>JBAVCA010000504.1:0-4049 GCA_049586475.1 Nocardioides sp. | reverse complement strand
GCACCTACGCCGGCAAGTGCTACGAGCTCTGCGGGGTCTACCACTCGCGGATGCTGTTCAACGTCGACATCGTCTCCGCCGAGGAGTACGAGGCCTACCTCCAGGGCCAGTACGACGCAGGGTTCGTCTCGGACGCGCCCGTCTGCGGTGGGGAGTACGCCCGCACGCAGGTTGCCAAGGACGATGCTGATGCCGTGATCGAGGAGGCCTGCACGTGACCACCACCGCACCACCGCCCGCTAGTACTTCGGTGCCGAAGCCCCGCAAGCCGCTGGGTCGTCAGCTGGTCACGATCATGACCACCACCGACCACAAGCTGATCGGCAAGCTCTACCTGGTCACGTCCTTCGCCTGGTTCCTGATCGCCGGTCTGATGGCGATGCTGATCCGCTCGGAGCTGGCCTTCCCCGGCAGCCAGGTCGTCAACGACGAGCTCTACAACCAGCTGTTCACGATGCACGGCACGATCATGCTGCTGCTGTTCGCGACTCCGCTGTTCTTCGGCTTCGCCAACGTCATCATGCCGTTGCAGATCGGCTCGCCCGACGTGGCGTTCCCGCGTCTCAACATGTTCTCCTACTGGCTGTTCCTCTTCGGCGGCCTGATCGCCGGCTCGGGCTTCCTGACGCCCGCCGGTGCCGCCGACTTCGGCTGGTTCGCCTACACCCCGCTCTCCGACGCCATCCGCTCGCCGGGTGTCGGGGGAGACCTCTGGATCATGGGGCTGTGGCTGGCCGGTCTCGGCACGATCCTGGGTGCGGTCAACTTCATCACCACGATCATCTGCATGCGTGCCCCCGGGATGACGATGTTCCGGATGCCGCTGTTCGTCTGGAACACGCTGGTGACCAGCCTGCTGGTCCTCATCGCGTTCCCGGTGCTCGCCGGCGCCCTGCTCTCCCTCGAGGCCGACCGTCAGTTCGGAGCACACGTCTTCGACACCGCCCACGGCGGCGCCATCCTGTGGCAACACCTCTTCTGGTTCTTCGGGCACCCCGAGGTCTACATCATCGCGTTGCCGTTCTTCGGCATCATCACGGAGATCTTGCCGGTGTTCAGCCGCAAGCCGCTGTTCGGATACGTAGGACTCGTCGGGGCCACGTTGGGCATCGCGATCCTCTCGGTCGCGGTGTGGGCCCACCACATGTTCGTCACGGGCGCAGTCAACCTGCCGTTCTTCGCCGGGATGACATTCCTGATCGCGGTACCCACCGGAGTGAAGTTCTTCAACTGGATCGGCACCATGTGGGGTGGATCGATATCATTCGACACCCCCATGCTGTGGTCGATCGGATTCCTCACCACCTTCCTGTTCGGAGGCCTGACCGGGGTCATCCTGGCCAGCCCTCCCTTGGACTTCGCCGTCTCCGACTCCTACTTCGTGGTCGCGCACTTCCACTACGTGGTCTTCGGCACCGTGGTGTTCGCGATGTTCGCGGGCTTCTACTTCTGGTGGCCCAAGATGACCGGCCGGATGCTCGACGAACGACTGGGCAAGGTGCACTTCTGGTTGCTGTTCGTCGGCTTCCACACCACCTTCCTGGTCCAGCACTGGCTCGGCGTCGAGGGGATGCCGCGCCGGTACGCCGACTACTTGGAGAGCGACGGCTGGGCTGGTCTCAACCAGCTCTCCACCGTGGGCGCCTTCCTGCTCGGCGCATCGACGTTGCCGTTCCTCTACAACGTCTACGTCTCGCGCCGCGCGCCACTGGTGGAGGTGGATGACCCGTGGGGTTGGGGCCGCTCCCTGGAGTGGGCCACCAGCTGCCCACCGCCGCGACACAACTTCCACTCGATCCCGCGCATCCGGTCGGAGTCGCCGGCGTTCGACCTGCACCATCCTGAGGTCGCTGCGATCGAGCTCGACGAGAACACCTCGGCGCGCGACGGCGAGTTTGCGGACGCTCCGGACATGGAGGGTCGAGAGGCCATGGTCAAGGAGCGGCTCCACCAGGACACCGACACTCCCGAGGGGGACGAGACCCGATGAAGAACGAAGCCTGGATGTTCGGCATCACCACCATCTTTCTCGTCCTGGTGGCTCCCGCCTACTGGCTCATCACGGCCAGCGACGGCAACGCCAACGTGGGCGGCGGAGGCGGCGACTGGACCGGCACCTCTGCGCTGGTGATGACGGGGCTTCTCACCCTGATGGTCACCCTCTACCTGGGCTTTCACGCCAAGAAGATGGACCCGCGTCCGGAGGACCGCAACGACGGCGAGATCGCGGACGGTGCTGGTGAGCTCGGCTTCTTCCCGCCGTACTCGTGGTGGCCGCTGTGGTGTGGAGCGACGCTCGGCGTCCTGGTCTTCGGCATCGCCATGAGCGCCTGGTGGCTGTTCGTGATCGGCGCCGGCCTCGGCGCCGTTGCGTTGAGCGGTCTGATCTTCGAGTACTACCACGGGGAGCACGCGCACTGACCTCTGGTGGGCGGGCCGTGGCGCCCGCCCATGCCGGTTTGCCGACGGGTGTCCTTTAGGCTTGGCGGCGGGTCGCCGAGTGTTCGAGTCGGCGACCGAGTTCGTCAACCTGGGGGAGAGCACCACATGCCCGTGTCGCCTTCGAAGCGCCGCCTGGCCGCTTTCGCGGTCCTGACCGTGTCGGCCGCTTCCCTGTCCGCCTGCAGCGCCATGGGCGACGCCGATGAGCCCAGTGGCACTCCGCAAGGCCGTGGGGTCGTCGCGAGCGGCAGCGACGCAGGTGCCGCGAAGCAAGCAGAGCCTCTGTTGAGCATCAACGTGGGTCGAGGCCAGACCGGCGTTCCGGTGTCCACGATCGTGCTCGTCGAAGCAGATGGTGGCTCACTCACCTCGGTGCGGATGTCCTCGAGCCTGGGCCAGGTCAGCGGTTCGATCAGTAGCGATGCCTCATCGTGGAGCGCCTCGGAGCGCCTCGAGCCAGGCACGACCTACACCGTCGCGGCAACGGCGCGGAGCGACGACGAGGGTGAGCAGGCACGCCGCACGACGCAGTTCACCACCCAGGACCTCACCCTCGCTCAACAGACCTTCGCCTCGGTCGCCCCGCTCCAGGGGGAGACCGTCGGGGTCGGGATGCCGGTGATCGTGACCTTCGACCTGCCCGTACGCAACAGGGCAGCGTTCGAGAAGAACATGAAGGTGTCCTCGCAGCCTCAGCAGCCGGGAGCGTGGCACTGGCTGGACGACGACGAGGCGCACTGGCGTCCGGAGAAGTACTGGAAGGCCGGCACCGAGGTCTCGGTCGACATCGCCGTCAACGGCGTCGATGCGGGCGACGGCATCTACGGCCAGCAGGATCGCGCCATCGACTTCACCGTCGGCGACGCCAACATCTACAAGGTCGATGCGCAGACCCACCAGATGAAGGTGTTCAGCAACGGCGAGCTGCTGCGCACGATCCCCATCACTACCGGCAAGGACGGCTTCACCACCCGATCGGGGACCAAGGTCATCGTCGAGAAGTTCGCCTCGAAGCGGATGAACTCCGAGACCGTCGGGATCTCGGGCTCCGAGGCCTATGACATCGCCGACGTCCAGTACGCCATGCGGCTGACCTACTCAGGAGAGTTCATCCATGCCGCGCCGTGGTCGGTCGGCTCGCAGGGCAGCGCGAACGTCTCCCACGGGTGCACCGGGATGAGCACCGAGCAGGCTCGGTGGCTCTATGACATGAGCAAGCGCGGTGACGTGGTCGTCTACACCGGCACTGACCGCCCGATGACGATCGACAACGGCTACGGCGACTGGAACCTGCCCTTCAGCGCCTACGCCCGCGGGTCGGCGCTCTGACCGAGGGTGTCCTGTCCCGCCCCGGCCGGGGTGGGACGAGAGTGACGACTCCACGACGTGCGTCCGCGCCGCGCGCCATCTCGGTCCGCGGTCTGTGGCGGCTGTGGCGTTCCAGGAGATCAACCGAGGACCTCCCCCTGAGGCTCGCACCTGACGCCGGGCCCTGAAGCGGGACGCCTGACAAGAGTCCTCGACGGACGTCCGGTGGCGGGATGGCTGTGGCGCCATCTCGGCCTCGCACGCCGTCGCAGAAACCGACGACCCGCCAGAGCGAGCTC
>JBAVCA010000503.1:0-3822 GCA_049586475.1 Nocardioides sp. | reverse complement strand
GGCTTCGTGCGAGCCACCCGCCGGGCGAGGCGGGCGAACTTCCGGGGGTTGCCGAAGCTCTCCAGGTAGAGCAGGACGACGTCGGTGTCGACGTCCTCCTCCCAGTACTGGAGCAGGTCGTTGCCGGAGACGTCGGCCCGGTTGCCGGCACTGACGAAGGTGGTCAGCCCGAGCCCGCGGTTCTGGACCTTCTCAAGGATCGCCGAGCCCAGGGCACCGGACTGGCAGAAGAAGCCGGCACGACCGCGCGGCGGCATCACCGAGGACAGCGAGGCATTGACCGACACCGCCGGGTCGGTGTTGATGACGCCGAGACAGTTGGGTCCGATCAGGCGCAGCCCGTACGACCGGGACAGGCCGACGAGGTGACGCTGGCGCTTGCGACCTTCTTCGCCCGTCTCGGCGAAGCCCGACGAGATCACGATCATCCCGTGCACGCCCTTGGCAGCGCAGTCGAGGACCACGTCGTTGACCGACTCCGCGGGCACCGCGACGATCGCGACGTCGACGTCGTCGGGAATGTCGACCACCGACTTGTAGGACGGGAGTCCGGAGACGGCCGGAGCGCTGGGGTTCACGGCGTAGATCCGGCCGGTGAAGTCGTTGCTGACCAGGTTGCGCACCAGCACCTGTCCGATGGTGTCCTGGCGGCGACTGGCGCCGATCACCGCGATCGATCGCGGGTTGAAGAATCGCTCGATGGAGGCCGCCTCGGCACGGTGCTCCCGACCACGCATGACCCCGATCGAGGTGTCGGTCGGATCGATGGAGAACTCCAGGCTCAGCACACCGTCCTCGTAGCCGCTGACCACTCGATAGCCGGCGTCTCGGAAGGTGTGGATCATCGCCTGGTTGTCGGGCAGCACCTCGGCGGTGAATCGCTCGATGCCACGCTCACGGGCAGCCTGCGCCAGGTGCTCCAGCAGGAGCTGTGCGATGCCGCGGCCATGGTGCAGGTCCTCGACGAGGAACGCCACCTCGGCCTCACCGTCGCCGATCACGTCGTAGCGCCCCACCGCGATCATCTGCCCTTGCAGCACCATCACCAGCGCGACCCGGTGATCGTGGTCGACCACGGTGAAGCGCTTGACGTCGCGCTCGGAGAGGTTCGGCATCGGGCTGAAGAAGCGGTAGTACTTCGAGCGATCCGAGACCCGGGCATAGAACGCGACGAGGAGATCGACGTCCTGCGGCCCGATCGGACGGATGTGAGCGGTGCGACCGTCCCGCAGCAGGACGTCGGCCTCCCAGTGCCGGGGCGCCGTGGCGGTTCCGGCCGCTTGCGGAGGCTCCGTGGTCACAGCCCAGACCCTACCGGTGCGCGTGGCTCTCCCCGCCACCGATTGACCGCGCGCGTACGGCGTGCCCGCTGTCGGCGCATCGACCCCGACCGCGACAATGGCGCCATGGCTCGCCGCTCCACGCACCAGGACCTCCCCGACGACTTCGAGGAGCACATCCTCGACATCGACATCGGGGAGGAGATGCGCAACTCGTTCCTGGAGTACTCCTACTCCGTCATCTACTCCCGCGCCCTGCCCGACGCCCGCGACGGTCTCAAGCCGGTGCAGCGTCGGATCCTCTACACGATGAACGACATGGGGCTGCGACCCGATCGCGGTCACGTCAAGAGCGCCCGGGTCGTCGGAGAGGTGATGGGTCGTCTCCACCCGCACGGCGACAGCGCGATCTACGACGCCTTGGTGCGGATGACCCAGCCGTTCGCGATGCGGGTGCCCACCGTCGACGGTCACGGCAACTTCGGCTCGCCCGACGACTCCCCCGCCGCCATGCGGTACACCGAGTGCCGAATGGCCCCCTCCGCGGTCGCGATGACGGCTGACATCGACGAGGACACCGTCGACTTCCGGCCCAACTACGACTCCCGGGAGCTCGAGCCCTCGGTGCTGCCTGCCGCCATCCCGCACCTGCTGGTGAACGGTGCCACCGGGATCGCGGTCGGCATGGCGACCAACTGCGCCCCGCACAACCTGGTCGAGGTCGTCGCCGCGCTGCGACACCTGATCAAGCACCCGACGGCGTCGCTCGACGACCTGATGCGCTTCGTGCCCGGGCCCGACCTCCCCACCGGCGGCAAGATCGTCGGCCTCGACGGCATTCGTGAGGCCTACGAGACCGGCCGTGGTTCCTTCCGGATGCGGGCCACCGCGCGGGTCGAGACGATTGGTCGCCGTAAGGCGATCGTGGTGACCGAGCTGCCGTACACGGTCGGCACGGAGAAGGTCGTCGAGCGGATCAAGGTTCTGGTGCAGGGCAAGAAGCTTCAGGGCATTGCCGACGTCAAGAACCTTCAGGACCTCGACAACCCGTTGCGCCTGGTGATCGAGGTCAAGAACGGCTTCGTCCCGGAGGCGATCCTCGAGCAGCTCTACAAGATGACACCGCTGGAGGACTCGTTCGGCATCAACAACGTGGCTCTGGTCGACGGCCAGCCGCGCACGCTCGGCCTCCGCGAGCTGCTCCACGTGTTCCTCATGCACCGGTATGACGTGGTACGCCGTCGCTCCCAGTTCCGCCGGACCAAGAAGGCTGACCGCCTCCACCTCGTCGACGGGCTGCTCATTGCCCTCCTCGACATCGACGAGGTGATCCAGGTGATCCGCACGAGCGACGACGCCGCGACTGCGCGGGAGCGCTTGCAGACCGTCTTCGAGCTCTCCCAGCCGCAGGCGGACTACATCTTGGAGATGCAGCTGCGTCGGCTGACGCGCTTCAGCAAGCTGGAGCTCGAGAAGGAACAGGAGCAGCTGCGTCGGGAGATCGAGGAGCTCGACGCGACCCTCGCCGACGAAAGACTGTTGCAGAAGGTGGTCTCCGACGAGCTGGCGGCGGTCGCCAAGACCTACGGGACGCCCCGTCGCACGGTGCTGCTGCAGTCGGCCGGCACGACCGTCACTGCCGCGACCACTCCGCTCGAGGTTTCTGACGACCCGTGCCTGGCACTCATGTCCGCCAGCGGCTTGCTGGCGCGCACCACCGGCACCGAGGTGGGCCACGGCGACGACCGGGCCAACCACGACGTCATCACATCGGTCGTGCTGACCTCCGCTCGTGCCGAGATCGGCGTCCTCACCTCCGCCGGGCGGCTCCTTCGCGTGGGAGTCCTCGACCTGCCCGCCCTGCCACCGTCGGCCAACGACCCGAACCTGTCCGGCGGACTGCCCCTGAGCGAGGTGCTCCCGCTGGCGGGCGGCGAACGCGCCCTGGGGCTGTGCACCCTGAGCAGCGACGGCCCGGGCTTGGCTCTCGGCACCCGCGACGGCACGGTCAAGCGCGTCAACCCCGAAGTGCTGAATCGCGAGGAGTGGGACGTCATCGGCCTCAAGGACGGCGACGAGGTCGTCGGTGCGGTCGAGCTGGTCACCGGGGAGGAGACGCTCTGCTTCGTCTCCACCGACGCCCAGCTGCTGCACTTCCCCGCCCCCCTGGTGCGCCCGCAGGGTCGCTCAGGTGGCGGCATGGCGGGCATCAAGCTGGGTGCTGGCCAACAGGTGGTGTGCTTCGGGGTCGTCGAACCGACCGCACCCGAGGGATCCGTCGTCGTCACCGCATCCGGCTCCTCCACCGCGTTGCCGGGCACCGAGCCCGGGCTGGTCAAGGTCACTCCGTTCTCGGAGTACCCGCCCAAGGGCCGAGCCACCGGCGGCGTGCGCTGTCACCGGTTCCTCAAGGGCGAGGACGGCCTCGTCTTCGCCTGGGTCGGTGCGGCCCCGGCCCGGGCCGCGGCGTCCAGCGGTGCGCCGGTTGCCCTGCCTGCGGCCGAAGGACGCCGAGACGGGTCCGGCGTTCCCGGGAGACAGC
>JBAVCA010000502.1:0-3235 GCA_049586475.1 Nocardioides sp. | reverse complement strand
CTGCAGGACGCCACCTCGGGGCCACGTCGCCGTGAGCTCGCGCACGCCCTGGCCTACTGGGCCGCCCGGTGGCATCCGCTCCCCTCCGTGACGCCCCGCGGCTCCTCGCGAGCGACCGACGCGGTTGCACGCATCCCTCCCGTGGCCGAGCAGGAGCTGGGGATCCGTCACCGGTTGGCCCAGCTCCCCACGCCCGGCTGGACCTCGGCCATGACCTCGCTGGACGGGCCTGCCCGCGCCGAGGACGTCCCTGCGGCCCTCAGCGAGCTGACGTCAGCCGTGCTCGGCCACTATGCGACGCACGCCCACGGCAGCCCGACGATGCTCGTGCACGCCGCCACCGCCCCGATGGCGGTGTTACGTACGCTGACGGCGCTGCCCCTGTCGATGTGGCTGACGAGCTTCGAGGCCGCCTGGTCGGCCAGCGGTGCGGTGTTGGCGGCCTACACGCCGTCGTCCCCGCACCCGACCCCGGACCTGGCTCCCGGTCCGTCCTGGTCGCCGCCCAGAGGGCCGGGGAGCGCTGAGGACGTTCTCGACCAGGCCCTGGCCCACGGTGGCGAGCACGTCATCAAGCTCGCCGACACTGCGCTGCAGGTCCACGCCACCACTGGCGCCGAGCACCCGCTCGCCGCAGCGCTGGTGGCAGTGGCCCTCGACGCGTGAGCGGTCGCGGTCCGGGCGGCCTCAGCCGACCTTGAACATCGTCGACCGCAGTCCGAAGTACGACCGGAACTGGTCACCGGTCACGGTGCTCGACCCGTCCGACCCCATCACCTTGATGGACGTCACCCGACCGCCGAAGGCACCCTTCCCGTCACGCCTGAGCACCTCGACCGACCGGAGCGTCCCCACACCCGGAAGCGCGGCCCGCACCGCGGCGTCGGTGATCGTCGTGCTCCACCCCCGGTACGCGGTGTCGTAGGGGTCTGCCTTCGCCGGCAGGTAGTCGAAGGCGCCGGCCGAGGTATAGCCGCCGTTGCTGGCCGAGAACTGCGTGAAAGCCGGCTGTCCCTCGCTGAGCAGCACCTGCTTCCGCGTCGCCTTGACGGCCTGGTTGGAGCCAGGGTGCTCGTCGGTATGGCCGCCGTAGACCTGGCACGACGAGGTGTCGCAGATCTGGTAGTGCGGAGCCAGTGGCCGGCGGCGCTCGAAGGCGGCGTAGGTGCGCGCAGCGACGGCCTGGGATCGCACGGCCTCCTGAGGCCACAGCGCGGGCACCTCGCGCGGCACCACGCCCTTGAGGTAGTTCTCCATGGACACCACGTTGACGGTGTCGCGCTGAACCGCAGGGCCGGGTCCCGCCGGGCTCGCCGAACGCAACACCCCGCGATAGCTCCGGGTCTCGGTGGGGGTTCGCAGTGTGATGGGCTTTCCGCCAGCGCTGAACTGCGCCTGACCAGGCACCGTCCGCACCCTCGCCCATGTCTTGCTCCCCTTGGTGCGCACGGAGACCGCCGACCTGGTGCCCCTCTTGGCCGGGGTGATCCGCCACCACCGAGCCTCCTCCGTGCTCAGCTCGTAGGTGCGCCCGTCGGCCAGGCTCTTGACGACCAGGCCCGAGCGGTCCCGCACCTGCACGTCGGTGGAGGTGTCGGCGGAGATCAGGATCGACACCTTGCCGCCGGACGAGCCGTCCTCCAGCCCCGGGTAGTAGAACCCCAGGATCTGGTCATGGTCGAGGCCCTCCTCGGCGGCAGACTTGGCGCCCCACTGCGAGAGCCCGTGACCATGGCCGAACCCGTTGCCGGTCACGGTGACCGACGCCGCCCGTTGCGAGCGCTCCTGTGATGGGGCTGCGGCCGCCGTCGCCATGGTGGGGACCATCGAGGTCAGCACCAGCGCGGCTGCGCTGACCAGCCCGACCAGGCGCCTCATCAGCCGTTGAAGGAGGGTTGCGACTGGGCGTTGAAGACCGACTGCTTCACCTTGCCCGCCTTCTTGGCCCACGGCGCGGTGATCTCGAAGACCTCGAGCCCGCGGGTGATGTCGCTGGAGTAGACGTAGCCGTTGTACCAGTACGACGACCACGACCCACCCAGCACGAGCTTCTTGTCCGAGATCGCGCCCCGGTCGAAGTAGGCGATCTCCTTCGGCTTGCTCGGGTTGGTGAACTCCCACACGGACGTACCGCCCTGGTACCACGCCTGCACCATGATGTCGCGACCCTTGACCGGCACCAGGGAGCCGTTGTGCGCGACGCAGTTCTCGGTGTCGGACTGGACCCGCGGCATCTTGTAGTAGCTGCGGAAGGAAAGCTGGCCCTTCCTCAGCTGATAGATCGCGTCCGCGCCCCGCTTGCGGCCGACCTCCTTGTTGCACTCGGCCCCGCCGCCACCGCCGAGCTCGTCGGTGAAGACGACGGCGCGACCGGAGTTGCTGAAGGTGGCGGAGTGCCAGAAGGCGAAGTTCTTCGTGTCGCGCACCCGGTCGATGACTCGCGGGTTGGCGCGGTCCTTGATGTCGAGCAGGATCCCGTCGCCCATGCAGGCGCCGGCCGCGAGGTCGCGGGCAGGGAAGGCAGTGATGTCGTGGCAGCCGCTGGTGTCGCTGCTGTAGCGATCGTCGGTGGTGCCACCGTCCGGGAACAGAACCGGCTCGCTCACCACCCGCGAGCGCTCCGGGTGCGCCACGGGCACCTTCACGACACTGATCGAGTCGTGCGGCGGCTGGCAGTTCGGCAGCGTCAGGCTGGGCCCGTACGACGACACGTAGACGTAGACGGTTCGTCCGGCCGTGGTGGGCGCCAGGGTGTGCGTGTGCGACCCGCACTCGGTCAGCACCGAGGTCACGAGCTGCGGGTCGGTCGGGTCGCTGATGTCGAAGACCCGGATCCCCTCCCACGACTCGGCCGAGGGCGGCGGCACCGGGAGGCCCATCGAGGCAGAGGTGTTGTCGCAGGTGTCGTTGCTGCGCAGCGAATCGACCGAGAGAACCAAGAGGTCCCGGTAGACCGACACGTCGTTCTGCGAGCCGGGGCACACCACCTGGGCGACCTGCCGCGGCCTTTCCGGGTTCTTGATGTCGTAGACGGTGAAGCCCTCGTAGTTGCCGGCGATCGCATAGGTGCCGGTGAAGGTGAGGTCGGTGCCGAAGTCGCCGTCGTCGGTGAACGCTCCAGCGAGCGGGACCCGGGCGACCTGACGCATGTTGTTGCTGCGATCGACCTCACCGCTGCGCACGCGCGCCCGGGCCGGCTCGATGCCGGCCAGCCGGGCTCCGGGCAGGTCACAGG
>JBAVCA010000501.1:0-3350 GCA_049586475.1 Nocardioides sp. | reverse complement strand
GAGGCGCCTGCCGTTCGTTGTCACGGCCTGTCGGGAGGGCCTGTCGACGGCCTGTCGCCTGCCGAAATGTCACCCGCGCGGGTCCCCGGCACCTGGTGCCGAGGACCCGCGCGGGTGGGTGGATCAGAGGTTCTTCAAGATCTCTCGCATCAGCTCAGCCGTCTCGGACGGCGTCTTACCGACCTTGACGCCGACAGCCTCGAGGGCCTCCTTCTTGGCCTGCGCCGTGCCCGAGGAACCGGACACGATGGCGCCGGCGTGACCCATGGTCTTGCCCTCGGGTGCGGTGAACCCGGCGACGTAGCCGACGACCGGCTTCGTGACGTGGTCCTTGATGTAGGCCGCAGCCCTCTCCTCCGCGTCGCCACCGATCTCGCCGATCATCACGATCGCCTTGGTGTCGGGGTCTGCCTCGAACGCCGCGAGGGCGTCGATGTGGGTGGTACCCACGATCGGGTCACCGCCGATGCCGATGGCCGTCGTGAAGCCGTAGTCCTTCAGCTCGTACATCATCTGGTAGGTCAGGGTGCCCGACTTCGAGACCAGCCCGACCGGACCGCTGCCGGCGATGGTGTGCGGCGTGATGCCGGCCAGCGACTCACCAGGGGTGATGATGCCGGGGCAGTTGGGCCCGATCATCCGGGTCGAAGCCTTGTTGTTCGGGCCCTCGAGGTAGGCCCACACCTCGGCGGTGTCCTGGACCGGCACCCCCTCGGTGATGACGACGAGCAGGCTGATGCCGGCGTCGATGGCCTCGATGCAGGCCTCCTTGGTGAAGGCGGGTGGCACGAAGACGACCGAGACGTCGGCACCCGTCTTCTCCATGGCCTCGGCGACGTTGCCGAAGACCGGCAGGTCCTGGCCGCCCAGCTCGACGCTGGTGCCGGCCTTGCGGGCGTTGACGCCACCGACGATGGTGGATCCCGACTCGACCATGAGGGTCGTGTGCTTGGAGCCCATCCCGCCCGTCATGCCCTGGACGATGATCTTGGAGTCCTTGTTCAGGTAAATGCTCATGTTGTTGTCCTCGTCCTGCTCAGGCGTTCGCCAGCTCGGCAGCCTTGTCGGCCGCACCGTCCATGGTGTCCACCGTCGTCACCAGCGGATGGTTCAGCTCCTCCAAGATCGCGCGGCCCTTCTCGACGTTGTTGCCGTCGAGACGGACGACGAGCGGCTTGGTGGCGGCGTCACCCAAGATCTCCAGGGCGCCCTTGATGCCGTTGGCGACCTCGTCACAGGCGGTGATCCCGCCAAAGACGTTGACGAACACGCTCTTGACCTGCTCGTCGTTGAGGATCACGTCGAGGCCGTCGGCCATCACCTGGGCGTTCGCACCGCCACCGATGTCGAGGAAGTTGGCGGGCTTGACCCCGCCGTGCGCCTCGCCGGCATACGCGACGACGTCCAGGGTCGACATGACCAGGCCCGCGCCGTTGCCGATGATGCCGACCTGACCGTCGAGCTTGACGTAGTTGAGCCCCTTGGCCTTCGCCTTGGCTTCCAGCGGGTCGGCGGCGTCCTTGTCCTCGAACGCAGCGTGGTCCTCGTGGCGGAACTCGGCGTTCTCGTCGAGCGAGACCTTCCCGTCCAGTGCCTCGAGCTTGTCACCGGCCAGCCGGGCCAGCGGGTTGACCTCGACGAGGGTGGCGTCCTCCTCGACGAAGCACTTCCACAGAGCCAGCACCGTCTGGACGGCCTGCTCGGTCAGCACCTCGGGGAAGCCGGTCTCCGCGACGATCTCGCGCGCCTTGGCTTCGTCGACCCCGGTGCCGGCGTTGATCGCGATCTTCTTGATGGCGTCGGGGTTGGTCTCGGCGACCTCCTCGATCTCGACGCCGCCCTCGACGCTGGCGATGCAGAGGTACTGACGGTTGGACCGGTCGAGCAGGAACGAGAAGTAGTACTCCTCCTCGATCGAGGCAGCAGGTGCGATCAGCACCCGGTGCACGGTCAGGCCCTTGATCTCCATCCCGAGGATCGCGGTGGCGTGCGCCTCGGCCTCGTCGGGGGTCTTCGCCAGCTTGACGCCGCCGGCCTTGCCGCGGCCCCCAGCCTTGACCTGAGCCTTGACGACGCAGACGCCGAGCTTCTCGGCAGCGGCGCGGGCCTCGGCCGGCGTGGTCGCGACGATGCCGGGCGCACCCGGTACGTCATGCTTGGCGAAGAGCTCCTTCGCCTGAAACTCCATCAGATCCACTGGTCCACCATGTCCTCATAGTTGCGTGGGCAGCCGACTCAGGCCGCGCATGTACGTGGGTTTCTCCGCTCGGCACCCTAGTCCTGTCCCGGGGTGAGTGGTTGACGAGGTCCACGATCGCCGTGCCTGCCGCCACCTGGCCCCCCGCGAAGCATGGGGTCCTGCGGCGGTCGCCGGTCGGAGCGGGCACACTGTCCTCGGGGCCGATTTCAGGGTCCGTGATCATTCCGTTATGGTTGGGCCTTCTCTTCTCGGCACCCTTCTGGGTGAGAGCCCTACCGCACTCCCACCCGCCGTCCACAGCAACGGAGCTTACTGATCCATGGGTAATCACCGCGCCGAGCGCACCGAGCGCAGCGGATCGTCGGAAACCCGTCAGTCGACCCCCTACGTCGGCAAGCGGATGGCAGCCCAGGCTGCCCCGAGGACTGCCCCCGAGCCCGCGACGATCCTTGTCGCTGGTAGCGAAACGTCGGCTGCCCCCAGCACCGCGGCCGGCAAGCGCCGCGCGGTCAAGCACGCAGGCTCGCGCGGTCCCCTCTTCCGCGGCCTCCCGTCCCCGCCCCTCCTGCTCGGAGTGGCCACCCTCGCCATCGCCATCAGTGGCGTGGTCATCTCGGACCCGGGCCCCGCGCAGTTCTCCAGCACGTCGAGCTCCACCGCCGTGGCGCCGATGCGCGCAGCGAGCGCGGTCGGCGGCGTCAGCGGCACCAGCACCGTCAACACCCTGCGCGGCCGCGACCTCAGCCGCTCGACGTCTCGTGAGGCGCTCCAGCAGGCCGCCGGCGACGAGCTCGTCGAAGCAGCCGAAGCCCAGGTGGAGGTCCGCAACGAGGCCCTGGGTGCCCTGCAGGTCAAGGCCGAGCAGCAGGCCGAGAAGCTCGCCGAGAACCGCTGGGTGATGCCGACCAGTCCCGTCGTGCTCACGGCACGCTTCGGCGAGTACGGACTGTGGGCCAGCTATCACACCGGCCTCGACTTCAACGGCAACTCCGGCGACCCGATCAGCGCGATCGCCGGCGGCGTGGTCACGTTCGTGGGCTATGACGGCTCCTACGGCAACAAGACGGTGATCACCCTCGAGGACGGGACCGAGATCTGGTACGCGCACCAGACCAGCCACTCCGTCTCGGTCGGCCAGACGGTGGCCTCC
>JBAVCA010000500.1:0-14564 GCA_049586475.1 Nocardioides sp. | reverse complement strand
CCCGGACGGCGCAGCCGCCGCGACCAGAACCCGCCGCCGGCGGGTGTGGACGGGGGGCCCTGCCGATGGGTGGGTGAGGACACCGCGGGGCGAACCGCGGTGGCATCGGGCGGCGGGTACCCCTGGGGGCGCGGCTGCACCGGGATGTGGCGGGTGGCGTCCGGGCCCGCACCCGGGCTCTCGCCCTGGGTCGCCTCATCACCGCGGCCCTTGCCGTAGAGCCAGCCGAACTCCGGCCCATCGGAAGGTCCGGAGCTCCCGGGCCGCTTGTCTGACATGGGACAAGACGCTACCGCGCACTCCTGATCGCACGGCACACGACACGGACGCACCGCTGCGCGAGACCGAGGCGGACGGCGGCGAGCGGGCCTGGCGAGAGAATCCCGCAGCTCTCGGCGCGGCTGACCTCCAGTGACGGGTGTGACTGGTGATACTGACGGCGAGGCGTCTGCCTCGACGTTCTGCTTTCTTCCCCCAGCAGAAAGTGACTGATCGATGTCTCCCGTTTCGGAGCGCGCCGCACAAGTGCGGTTTCGTCGAGCCCTGTCGCTGATGGCGATGACGCTCGTCGCCCCAGGCTCAGCCCAGCTGGCCGCCGGGAACAGGCGGGTCGGCACCGTCGCCCTGCGCATCTGGCTCAGCCTGATCGCGCTGGGCGCCGTGATGCTCCTCGCCGTCGTGGCCGATCGGAGCCTGGCGCTCGCCTTTGTCTTCAACCCTTCGCTGCTCCTGGTCGTCAAGCTGCTTCTCTTCGTCCTGGCGATCGGCTGGGCCGGTCTGTTCGTCGATGCCTGGCGCATCGGAGCACCCCTCAGCTACGGGCTGCAGCACCGTCGCGCCGCCGTTGCCGTCAACGGTCTGCTGTGCTTCGGCGTGGCCGGATCCCTGCTCTTCGGTGCTCACATGGTCGGCGTGCAGCGCGACCTCACGATCGCCCTCTCCGGCAACGGAGGATCCAGCGCGGCGCACGACGGACGCATCAACGTGCTGTTGATGGGTGGCGACTCCGGCGACGGCCGGTGGGGGTTGCGTCCCGACTCCATGACGGTGGCCTCGATCGACGAGGAGACCGGACGCACCGTCTTGATCGCGCTGCCCCGCAACATGGCCCAGTTCCCCTTCAAGGAGGGGTCGGTCATGGACAGGCAGTTCCCGGCCGGCTTCGACTGCGACGGCTGCTACCTGAACGGCGTCAGCACCTGGGCCCAGGACCACACCGATCTCTTCCGACACTCGGACAACCCGGGCGTCGACGCCACGATCATGGCGATCGAGGGCATCACCGGTCTGCGGATCAACTACTGGGCGATGGTCAACCTGCAGGGCTTCAAGGACCTGGTCGACGCGGTCGGCGGAGTCACGCTGAACGTGCGTCAGCCCATCCCGGTCGGGGGCCTCGGCAGCGACGTGACCGGCTACATCGACCCGGGCACCCGCAAGCTCAACGGCTTCGAGACGCTCTGGTACGCCAGGGCTCGCGAGGGCTCTGACGACTACTCGCGGATGGCGCGCCAGAAGTGCGTGATGAGCGCGATGCTGTCGCAGGTCAGCCCGCAGACGGTGATCTCCAACTTCTCGTCGTTGGCGGCTGCCTCGGCAGCAATGATCTCTACCAACGTCCCGTCCTCGGACTTCGGCAGCCTGGCCGAGCTGGCGCTCAAGGCAAAGGCCCAGAAGATCTCCACCGTGTCGCTGGTCCCGCCGATGATCAACACCGGCGACCCCGACATCGACGTCGTGCGGCGCATGGTCGCCGAGGGCATCGATCGTGCCGAGGGCACGGCCGAGGCGCCGGAGCCGGTGAAGAAGAAGCGCGGCGCGAGCACCACCCAGGCTGTCACCGGTGGGTCGTTGGGCTCGCTCGGCGAGGGGTATGCCGCCAACCAGGCTGAGGACCTGGGCGCCAGCTGCTGATCCTCAATGAGGGGCGAGGCTGGTAGCCCAACCACTGCGGGCGAGATCGTAGGTGGTGTGGTCCCCGGCGGCGACCAGGCCATCGCGGCTCTCGTAGCGGGGGTCGTAGCTGCCGCCCGGGAGCGTCCCGATCGAGCCACCCGCCTCCGTCACGAGCAGGGCACCCGGAGCGTGGTCCCAGGGCTTGGTAGCGGCATAGAGGAGGTAGTGCACATCGCCCTCGACCAGGTGGGGAAAGTCGATGCCGCAGCTGGCCCAGGTCAGCTGGAGTGGTGGCTGTGGCGCCAGCGTCGAGGCGCCGGGTAGAACGGCTCCCACCCAGCTCCTGCGTGAGGTACGGCCGCTCGGGGGCCCCGCGGCGGCGTCGAGGTGCAGGCGCACACCGTTGCAGTAGGCGCCGGCCCCGAGCTCGGCGACGTAGGCGCGCTCGTGCTGTGGCTGCCAGATCCACGAGCGGACCACGACACCGTCGCGCAGCTCGGCGACCATCACGGCATGGTCGGGCGAGCCGTTGACAAAGTTCTTGGTGCCGTCGACCGGGTCGACGGTGAAGGCATGCTCGGCTGTCGCGAAGCGAGCCAGCAGGGACGGGTCAGCGGCGGTCGCCTCCTCGCCGAGCACCAGAGCGTCGGGGTAGGCAGCCTGCAAGGCGGCGGTGACGAGGACCTCGGCCTCGTGGTCGGCGACGGTGACCAGGTCCCCGGGATTCTTCTCCAGCACCTCGCTGTCGCTCAGGGAGCGAAAGCGCGGGGTGATCACGGCCGCGGCGACTTCCTGCAACACCGTGGTGATCGCGTCAGTGTCCACGCGACCACCGTAGGGTGTGCCCCGTGCACGTGGCAGCAGTGGTGGTGACCTACAACCGCATCATCCTTCTCGAACGCCTCGTGGAACGCCTGCGGGAGGTCGCAGCGGGCGGCGAGATCGACGAGATCATCGTGGTCGACAACGCCTCCACCGACGGCACCGGTGCTTGGCTCGCGGCTCAGCCGGACCTGGTGTCCCGCACCCTGGAGACCAACAGCGGGGGAGCCGGCGGCTTCGATGCGGGGCTCGCCTGGGCGATGGAGCGTGGCGCCGACCTGGCGTGGCTGATGGACGACGACGGCATCCCGGCGCGCGACTGCCTGAGTCGACTCCTGGCGCACGACGACCTCGACCTCTGGGGCCCGGCGGTCCTCGCCGAGCAGGACCCGCGACGGCTCTGCTTCCCGATCCGGCTACCGGGCGGCACCCGGGTGGTGCACGCGATGGCAGAGGTGGAGGCGGCAGCCCAGGTCGCTGAGCGGCCAGGACTCATCGGGGGCGTGGTGATTCCCTTCAACGGGGTGCTCGTGACCCGAGCCTTGGTCGAGCGCATCGGCACTCCACGCGCAGACTTCTTCATCTGGGGCGACGACGTGGAGTACCTGTGGCGGGCCGAGCGCGCTGGAGCGCGGATCGCCACCGTCGTCGACGCGCACTTCGCCCATCCGGCCACCGACGACCTCGGCACTCCGATGATGTGGGGCCGTACGACGTACAACCACACCGCGAGCGACCTCAAGCACTACTGCATGGCTCGGAACAACACCCTCAACCTGCGCGACTACCGCGGGTGGGTGTTCGTGGTGATGTTCTGGGTCAAGACCCTCTGGTTCTACCTGTTCACGCGCCCGCAACCGCGCCGGATCGCGCTGAGCGCCAGGGCGGCGTCCGCCGGTCTGCGCGGAGACTTCACCGGGCACCGGCGGTACCTGCGGTGAGCACTCCAGTGAGCAACCCGGAGAGCGTTGCGATCGTCGTGGTGACCTACAACCGCGCCGACCTGCTCGCGGGGATGCTCGCCGGCCTCGCCGGCCTCGACCGATCGCCGGAGCTCGTGCTCGTCGTCGACAACGCCAGCACCGACCACACCGCCCAGGTGCTGGCCGGCTGCACGCTTGCGGGTCTGGAGGTGCTGCGGACGGCCGAGAACCTCGGCGGTGCGGGCGGGTTCCACCTCGGCATGCGCACCGCCTACGACCGGGGGATCGACCGGATCTGGGTGATGGATGACGACGTCGTGCCGGCCCCGGACTGCTTGTCCGTGCTGCTGGAGCAGGACGAGGCGTGCCTCTTCAGCGTGCGTGAGGACGTCGACGGGGCGCTGGCCGAGAAGGCGGCAACCCATTTCGACCTGCGCCGACCGTGGGTCATCAAGCCCAAGACCGAGATGGTCGAGACCGCCTACGGAACCCGTTCGGCCATGCCGCCGAGGGTCGAGCTGGAGAACGTCGCCTTCGAGGGCTTCATGGTGCGACGCGAGGTGATCACCGCGATCGGGCTGCCCGACCCGGCCTTCTTCATCTTCTACGACGACGTCGACTACGCACTGCGCGCTCGCCGCGCGGGCTTTCGCATCTGGGCGGTGCGCGACGCGGTGCTCGTGCGCCAGCTCTCCTTCGATCAGCAGCACGACCTGGCTGGTTGGAAGGGGTACTACATGTACCGCAACCTGTTCGTGGTCCACGCCCGCTACGGGGACAATGTCCTGGTCCGGCTCAAGCCGTGGCTGATCGCGCTGGCGGTGGTGGTGCTGAGTCCCGTGCGGGGGGGTCGCGCCGAGGCCAGCAACGTGACTCGTGCCCTGCGCGACTCACGCCGGATGACCAGTCTCTCAGCGGCAGCGGGACCCCGGCTCAGCGACGGGACGTGGCCTGGCTGAGCGGCGCTGGGTCGTCGGCAGGCGAGACCTGGAGCTGCGGACGCAGTCCCACTCGGTTCCCGGTGACCATGGCAGCCGCCCAGACCGTGAAGGAGCCGAGCGCGGCGCCAGCGATCACGTCGACGAAGTAGTGCCATCCGAGATAGATCGTGGCCAGCACGGTCAACCCCAGGAAGACCCACGAGGCCACGCGGATCCAGCGCGCCATGCCGACGTAGGTCACCACCAGGCAGATGGTGACCATGATCCCGACGTGGAGCGAGGGAAAAGCCGCGATCGTCTGCAAGGTGCCGGCATCGAATCGGTCACCCATCACCGCGACCCGGTCGGACCACATGCTGTCGGCCAGCTGAGTGTTGTAGGTCTCGGGCAGATCGGTGAACAGTCCGCGCTGCTGGGCGTTGTAGACCGGCCCCACGGACGGGAAGAGGATGTAGAACAGGGCGCCCAGCCCCCAGTCGAAGGCGACGGCCGTGACGTACCAGGACCCGGCCCGCGTGCTCCGGGTGAACACCAGGGCCAGGGCGATGCTCACCGGGACCAGGGCGATCCAGACGAAGTAGACGGTGGAGAAGAAGTGCGCCGCGATGCCCGTGCCGAAGAGGTCGTGCAGCACGGTGGCCGGGTCGTTGCCGAACCACAGCTCACGATCGAGGCGGGCGAACTCGACGTCCCACGACTTCTCGTTGATGAACGGAGCCATCGACTTGAGGTTGCGGAAGGCGGCGTAGCAGAGGTACCAGGCGGTGACGCCGCCAACGGCGTAGCGCCAGTGCGAAGCCGGCCACCGCTCGCGCAGGACGTCGCGCCAATGGGTGCCCACGGTGCGCGGCGCTCGCCGAGACCGCCACAGCACCCGCGGCACGATGTCGAGGCCGATGGCGCCGAGCACGATCGCGGGGAAGCGGATGTAGCCCGGGATCAGGCTGTCCGGATCGAGGATCGGGAGCTCGCCGATCGCGGCGAAGACGATCATGGCAGCAACCATGGCAATCCCGGTCAGCCACGCAGCTCCGAAATTGCGCTCGACGATGGCGCGCAAAGACCCACTCTCGTGCATGCGCACATTGTAAGACGTGTCCTGGGCCGCTGTCGCATCTCCAGGGCGGCTCCGCACGGCCGACGTGACGAGATCGACGGCGGTCTCACGTCGCGTCGAGTGTCCCTGGACTGCCGGGATCCGTAGAATCACCCAACGTGTCTGACCCCACCGCCGCCCCTGAGTCCGCTGCGACTCCCGCCCCGCGCCGGATCGAGCGCCCGGACCTCGTCGTCGTCGGCTCGGGCTTCTTCGGTCTGACCATCGCCGAGCGGTGCGCAGCCGAGCTGGGACTGAAAGTCCTGGTCGTGGAGCGGCGCTACCACCTCGGCGGCAATGCCTACTCCGAGAAGGACCCGGAGACCGGGATCGAGGTGCACAAGTACGGCACCCACCTGTTCCACACCTCCAACAAGAAGGTGTGGGACTACGTCACGAAGTTCACCGATTTCACCGGCTACCAGCACCGGGTCTTTGCGAAGGTCAAGGACCAGGTCTATTCCTTTCCGATGAACCTCGGGCTGATCAACCAGTTCTTCGGACGGTCCCACACCCCCGACGAGGCCCGTGCCCTGATCGCCGAGCAGTCCAGCGAGATCGCCACCTCGCAGGCGTCCAACCTCGAGGAGAAGGCGATCAGCCTCATCGGTCGCCCGCTCTACGAGGCGTTCGTCAAGGGCTACACCGCCAAGCAGTGGCAGACCGACCCCACCGAGCTCAGCGCGGACATCATCACGCGACTCCCGGTGCGCTACACCTTCGACAACCGTTACTTCAACGACACCTACGAGGGCCTTCCCGTCGACGGCTACACCGCGTGGCTGGAGCGGATGGCCGACCACCCCAACATCGAGGTGATCGTCAACACGGACTTCCTGGACCGGTCCAACGGCCTGCTCGAGGAGTTCCGCGGGAAGGTGCCGGTCATCTACACCGGTCCCCTCGATGAATACTTCGACCACAGCGAAGGCCGGCTGTCGTGGCGCACCGTCGACCTGAAGGCCGAGACGCTCGACGTCGACGACTTCCAGGGCACCGGCGTGGTCAACTACAACGACCAGGACGTGCCCTACACCCGCATCCTGGAGTTCAAGCACCTGCACCCCGAGCGCACCTACCTGCCGGGCAAGACGATCGTCGTCCACGAGTACAGCCGCTTCGCCGAGGACGACGACGAGCCGTACTACCCGATCAACACCGCCGAGGACCGCGCGAAGCTGCTGGCCTATCGCGAGCTGGCCAAGTCGGAGGCCGCCGAGCACCAGCTGCTGTTCGGTGGCAGGCTCGGCACCTACCAGTACCTTGACATGCACATGGCCATCGGCTCTGCACTGTCGATGTTCGAGAACAAGCTGAAGCCGCACTTCGTCGACGACGTGCCGCTGACGAGCGGAGAAGAGACCCGATGACCATCGAGACCGCCACTGGCACCGGGGCAACCGACACCGCCACCGTGACCGACCCGGGAGCGTTGACACCCGGCACCGCACGCCGACTGCTGCAACGCCAGATCCTGCCTCAGGACCGCGACTTCGACGTCCTCGCCCTCTACGTCGACACCGACCACAGCCAGATCGAGGTCGACGACGGCGAGACGTCCTTGAGCAAGGTCGCCCGCGACCTCCAGGGTGCGGCTGCGCGATCAGCGACGTCGAGCGGCACCTCGATCCATCCCGACCAGATCGAGTCGCGGACAGCGCTGCGGATCAAGTCCGGCGAACGGACCTCCTTCGCGACCTACTTCAACGCCTTCCCGGCCAGCTACTGGCGTCGCTGGACCGTGGTCACCTCGATCCGACTGACGATCACGGTCAGCGGTCGCGGAGCGCACGTGATGGTCTACAAGTCGATGGCGCGCGGCAACTCCCAGCGCGTCGACTCGGCGATCGCGGAGAGCCACGAGCCGGTCACGTTCACCTTCGACCTGAGCCTCACGCCCTTCGTCGACGGTGGTTGGTACTGGTACGACGTGGTCGCCGGCGACGAGGACGTCGTGGTCGAGTGGGCCGAGTGGAGCTCCGAGGTCCCCGAGGACCGAGCCCAGCACGGTACTGCCGACATCTGCGTCACGACGATGAACCGGCCCGACTTCTGCGCCGAGCTGCTGGGCCAGATGGGCGACGACGAAGAGCTCGCGCCCTACCTCGACTCGGTGATGGTGATGGAGCAGGGGACCAAGCTCGTCACCGACTCCGAGCACTTCCCGGCCGCTCAGGAAGCACTGGGCGACAAGCTGCGGATCATCGTCCAGGGCAACCTCGGTGGCTCCGGCGGCTACGCCCGTGGCCAGCTGGAGTCGGTGCGCAAGGGCACTGCGACCTATGCCCTGATGATGGACGACGACGTCGTGTGCGAGCCCGAGGGGATCATCCGCGCCGTGACGTTCGGCGACCTGGCCCGTCGACCCACCATCGTCGGTGGGCACATGTTCTCGATCTACTCCCGCTCGCGGCTGCACAGCTTCGGCGAGATCGTGCAGCCGTGGTTCTTCTGGTGGCAGTCGGTGCCGGGCACCCATTCCGACTGGGATCTCTCAGCGCGCAACCTGCGCTCCTCGCACTGGTTGCACAAGCGCATCGACGTCGACTTCAACGGCTGGTTCATGTGCCTGATCCCGCGGGTCGTCCTGGAGGACATCGGGCTCTCCTTGCCGGTCTTCATCAAGTGGGACGACTCCGAGTACGGGCTGCGAGCGCGCGAGGCCGGCTACCCGACGGTGAGCTTCCCTGGCGCTGCGGTGTGGCACGTGCCGTGGAGCGACAAGAACGACGGGCTCGACTGGCAGTCCTACTTCCACCAGCGCAACCGGTTCATCGCTGCGTTGCTGCACTCGCCCTACCCCAAGGGCGGCCGCCTGATCCGGGAGAGCCGGAACCACCAGATCTCGCACCTGGTCTCGATGCAGTACTCCACCGTCGAGCTGCGGCACCAAGCGCTGCTCGACGTGCTCGACGGCCCGGACGCACTCCACAAGAACCTGGCCACGCGTCTGCCGGAGATCAATGCGATGCGCAAGCTGCACACCGATGCTGTGCTGGAGACCGACCGTGACGCCTTCCCGCCGGTGCGTCGTACCAAGCCGCCGCGCAAGGGCCGCGACAGCGTGCGCAATCCCGGCCGGGTCAGCGGGCTGGTCTCCGCCGCGACGCAGCCGTTGCGCCAGCTGAAGAAGCCGCGCCTGCTCTCTCGTCAGTACCCGGAGGCAGAGGTGCGCGCCATGGACGCCAAGTGGTGGCGCCTGGCGGTCTACGACTCTGCGGTCGTCTCGATGGCCGACGGCACCTCTGCCGCGCTCTACCGTCGCGACCCGGAGAAGTTCCGCGCGATGATGAAGCAGACCATCGAGATCCACGAGCGGCTCAAGCGCGAGTGGCCGCGTCTGGCCGCGGAGTACCGGGCCAAGCTCGGTGACATCACGTCGCCCGAGGCTTGGGACGAGACCTTCGCGCCGTGGACCGGTGATGCAGGACAGACCGATGACTGACAGCCTCCATGTCACCGCGGCGATTGCGCGCGGCGACCTGGGGGAGGGCAGGGCCTGGGAAGACCCCGCGCCCAGCCGCGGCCTGGTGGAGGTGTTCCGTCGCCGCTACCTCCTCCGGCTCCTGGTCCGCCGTGAGATCAGCGCGCGCTACTCCGGGTCGTTCCTCGGACTCCTGTGGAGCTACATCAACCCGCTCTCGCAGTTCTTCATCTACTTCGCGATCATCGGGGTGATCTTCCAGCTCCACGACTCGATCCCGAACTTCCCGATCCACATCTTCTCCGCGATCATCGTGGTGCACTTCTTCACCGAGACCTTCAACGCGGGGACTCGCTCGATCGTGCGGAACAAGTCGATCGTGAAGAAGATGGCGGTGCCGGCGGAGATGTTCCCGGTGGCCTCGATGCTGGTCTCGCTCTACCACGTCGGCCCGCAGCTGGTGATCCTCGTGGTGGCGGTGCTCTTCATGGGCTGGGTCCCGACGTTGTCGGGGGCGCTGGCCGTGGTGCTGGCCCTCACGATCATCATGACGCTGGGCACGGCGCTGTCGCTGTTCTTCAGCGCGGCCAACGTGCTCTTCCGTGACTTCTCCAGCTTCGTGAACATCCTGACCAACTTCGTCCGCTTCGGCGTCCCGATGATCTACAGCTACACGATGGTGGGGGAGCGTTTCGGCCGCTTCGCGGACTACTACATCCTCAACCCGATCGCAGATGCCGTGATGCTGATGCAGCACGCCTTCTGGGTGGGCACGCTCACCGAGCAGGAGCGGAACTTCGACCCCTCCGGCAACCCGGTCGATCGGTTGCCCGACCATCTCTTCACCCTGGGCTTCGCGATGGTGGGGGTGTCCCTGGTGATCTTGGTGATCGCCCAGGTGGTCTTCAGCAGGCTCGAGAAGCAGATTCCGGAGCGCATCTGATGGCCGAGTCCATCCGCGTCGAGAACGTCACCAAGGAGTTCACCCTCCGCTACCACCGCACCTTCAAGCAGGTGACGGTCGCGCTCGCCAAGCGCAAGGAGCTGAGCGAGACCTTCCCGGCCATCGACGACGTCTCCTTCACCATCAGTCAAGGGGAGTCCATCGGGCTGATGGGCCTGAACGGCTCCGGGAAGAGCACGCTGCTCAAGATGATCAACGGCGTGATGCGGCCCGATGCCGGGACAGTGCGGACCCGCGGCCGGATCGCCGGCCTCATCGCCACCGGCACAGGCTTTCACCCGCAGCTGAGCGGCAAGGAGAACATCATGCTCAATGCCGCGATCCTGGGGATGAGCGAGGCGGAGATCAAGCGCAAGTACGACGCGATCGTCGACTTCGCCGAGATCCCGACGAAGTTCTTGCAGACCGAGGTCGGCCACTACTCCTCGGGGCAGTCCGCCCGGCTGGGGTTCGCCGTCGCGATCCATGTCGACTCCGAGATCTTCCTTGCCGACGAGGTGCTGGCGGTGGGGGACAAGCCGTTCAAGAAGAAGTGTCTCGAGCGGATGGAAGAGGTCCGCGACTCCGGCCGGACCCTCTTCTACGTGTCCCACGCCGCAGGATCGGTCAAGCGGATGTGCACCCGGGTGCTCATCCTCGACCAGGGAAAGCTCATCTTCGACGGGGACGTCAAGGAAGGCATCCGGGTCCTCAAGTACGACAACGACTCCGCGGAGGACGAGGAGCACTACGACGAGGACTCCGACCTCGGCGCTGAGATCTGACGGGTTGACGACCTTCGGGTTTGACAAATCCGTCAAGTGTCGGCGTGTCGACTGGTAATTACAGGTTTGTAGTTACTCACCAGCCCTTCCCAGGGCCGTGTTACGGGTGTGACAGTTGCGTCTTGTGTGACTCTTCCCCGCCACGCTGGAGTGAATAACTGATGTCCCCTCGTCATCCCCGTTTCGTGACCGCTTGCCAGCAGCTGCTGGTTCTCGGCGTGATCTGTGCTGCGCTCACGCCGGCAGCCAACATCGTCAGCCTCGAGCTGGTCCCGACCGCACCCGACCGAAGTGGCGCCTCGGGATCGGCGTCCGCCGGCGCTGCAGCGACGGTGCCGGACGCCTCGATGGCCGCCTACGCCCGAGCCTCCACGCTGAGTGCTCGCGTCCCTTCCGCAGTGGTCGACCCGGTCGTCAAGGAGTACTCCCTGACGGCTCCGTCGGGGGCGAGGATGTCGCCGGACGCCCTTGCGCTGAGCAGCCGACGCACGACCCCGGCAGCCGACGTGCTGGTGAGCGACCCCCAGCCCGTGACCGGTTACGGCGCGATCGGCGTGACCTGGGCCGGCGCGCCGGACGGGTCGACCCTGTCCGAGAGCGACATCGCTGTCGAGGTGCGCACCAAGGACGACCTGGGCTGGTCGGACTGGACCGAAGCTCACTACAGCGATCAGCACGGGCCAGACCCCGACAGCGCCGAGGGACTCAGCGCCCGACCCGGGACCGATGAGCTGCTCGTTGGCGACGTCGGCGAGGTCCAGGTGCGCGTGGAGAGCGCCAAGGGCGCCCCGGCCGACCTCAAGCTCGCCGTGATCGACCCGGGCATCGCGTCAGTGAGTGACAAGGAAGTGGCTGAGATCGACACCGCGACCCTCCGCGGTGCCACTCCTGCGGCGCCGACCAGTGAGCCAGCCACCGAGACCACTGCGGGGCAAGCCACGGGACCGGCCCTCGACCTCGCGGCCGGGTCGTTCACGCCGAAGCCGCGGATCTTCAGTCGAGCACAGTGGGGAGCCAACGAAGCACTGCGTGATCCCGGCTCCCTGCGCTACTACGAGGTGCACGCCGGCTTCGTGCACCACACGGTCAACGCCAACGCCTACAAGAAGCGTGATGTCCCGGCGATCATGCGCAGCATCTACGCGTACCACACGCAGGCCCGCGGGTGGAGCGACATCGGCTACAACTTCCTGGTCGACCGCTTCGGACGTGTGTGGGAAGGCCGCTACGGCGGTGTCGGCCGTCCGGTCGTCGGCGCGCACACCCTCGGCTACAACGACGACTCGTTCGCGATGAGCGCGATCGGCAACTTCGAGGAGGCCAGGCCGTCCAGGGCCCTGATCGAGGCCTACGCCGCGGTCTTCGCCTGGAAGCTCTCCCTGCACGGGGTGAGATCAGGATCAAAGCGCCAGTACGTCACCTCGCGGACGTTTCCTGCGATCAACGGGCACCGCGACGCCGCTTCCACGGCCTGTCCGGGCGCCTACCTCTACGCCCAGATCCCCCTGATCCGCAAGCTGGCGAAGCAGGCCCAGGCCGATTTCTCGGGGCGTCAGCTCGAGTCGGACTTCGCGGCGAGCGAGCAACCGGACATCGTCGTGCGGCGCGCGAGTGACGGCAAGGGGATGCTGATCCCGATCAAGCAGACTTCCACCGGCTTCAAGACCGGCAAGGCAATCAGGTTGAAGGTGAACCTGGCACCGATGAGCCGGATCCTCAACGCCGGCGACTGGGACCGGGACGGCCACGCCGACCTGATCACCAGGCGGAAGTCCGACGGCCGGCTTTCCCTGCGCCTGGGGCTCGGCAACGGCAGCTTCAAGCCCGTGCAGTTCCTGGCCGACGGGTTCGCGGGGGTCAAGCTGATCTCGGCCGTGGGTGACATGACCGGCGACGGCTACCCCGACCTGATGGGGCAGCCCAACAGGGGCCGACCGATGATGATCTACCCGGGCCGCGGCGCAGCCGGGATCGGCACGCCCTACGTGGCCTACAGTCGGATCCGGGGGAGCAAGCAGATCAGCGTCGGCAGATGGGATCGAGACGGGTCCCCGGACACGTTGGTACGGCGCGGGAAGACCCTCACGATGTACCGGGGAAATGGTCCGGGCGGCCTCACCTCGGCTCGACGCCTCCCGATCGACGTCTCGCCCTACGACTGGATCGTGGGGATCAGCGACGTCAACCTCAAGGGGCACCCGGACCTGGTGGTGCGGGTCAAGGGCACCGGGAACCTGTACCTGATCCCAGGGCACCGCAACTCCCTCGGTCAGCCGGTGCTGCTCGGAGGAGGCTGGCAGGGTTACAACATGGTGGAGTAGTCCGCCTCGGCACCGAGGTGCCCCAAGAACTGGTCCTCAGGCAGGGAAGCGGGCGGTAGCACGCTCGGCGGCGTACGTCGCCTCGAGCTGCTCCCGTCCGGCCCGAGGGACCAGCACCAACGAGCCGCCGCGCAGCAGCGGCTCGCTGAAGGTGGCGATACCTGGTGGGGAAGCCGGGTTCGCCACCGACAGGAGTCGGCCGCCGGCGGTGACGAGAGTTCCGGCGGCGGCCGCGCTCCACAGCTCTCGCTGGGTCGAGGTGGTGGCACCGAGGTCGCAGGCGAGGTCGGCGCCGTCCGGCGGGTCCCAGGGCACGAACGCGTCCGGCTGGCCCCAGATCTCGACTCCCACGTCACGAACCCCCGCCGGCAGCTGATCGGGGAAGCGCACCCCCATGGGAAGCAGCGCGCAGGCGAGCACCGGGAGCTCGCCCGAGAGAGCAGCCCACGTCTCGAGCGTCTGAGGACCGCAGACCACCGCGTCGGGTGCCGTGTCGACCACCGCCAGGCCGGCGATCCACGCGGCTCCGAGGAAGACCGGTCCGAGCCAGTGCGTGGGCAGGTCCACCTGCAGGCGGGCGCCCCGCTCCAGGTCGAGCTCGTCGACCAGGAGCGACGCAGCTTTCGCCACCCAGTTGGCATACGTCGTCACCGAGAGCTCCACTCGTTCTCCGGTCTCGTGGTCGTAGAAGGTGACCAGCGGTCGCCCGGCATCGACTCGTAGCTGCGCGGACAGGACCTCGGCGAAGGTGGTCGGTGGGCTCATGGGACCAGTCTCTCGCGGACCCCTAGGGTCGAGACCATGACCTCGATCGACAACTTCTGGGCGGTGGTGCCCGCCGGGGGCGCTGGCACCCGGCTGTGGCCGCTGTCCCGCTCCGCCTCGCCCAAGTTCCTGGGCGACCTGACCGGCTCCGGACGTTCCTTGCTCCAGGGCACCTGGGACCGGCTGGCGCCGTTGGTCGACGACCGGTTCTTGGTGGTGACCGGCCGCGCGCACCGTGAAGCGGTGCTCGCCCAGCTGCCCGACGTCGCCACCGAGGGCGTCGTCGCCGAACCGTCTGCACGCGACTCGATGGCAGCCATCGGCCTGGCCGCAGCGCTGCTGGAAGTGCGTGACCCCCACGCGGTGATGGGCTCGTTCGCCGCTGACCACGTGATCGCCGACCCTGCTGCCTTCGCTACAGCGGTCGAGGTGGCCGTGGGCGCGGCGCGAGACGACTGGCTCGTGACCATCGGGATCGACCCGACCTTCGCCTCGGCGGCCTTCGGTTACGTCCACCTCGGCGACGCCCTCGCCGGGCACCCCGGCGCCCACGCGGTGCGCGAGTTCGTGGAGAAGCCGTCGGTCGAGGTCGCCACCGGCTACCTCAGTACCGGGCGCTACCGCTGGAACGCCGGGATGTTCGTGGTG
>JBAVCA010000499.1:0-5528 GCA_049586475.1 Nocardioides sp. | reverse complement strand
GCTGTGCCCCGACCGGCTGGCCGCGACGTTCGTGGTGCTGCTGAGTCTCGGCAGCGTGATCCTGATGGCGGTCGGGCCGCGGTTCCTGGGCCGCGCCACTGACCTCGTCTTCACCGGCTTCATCGGGCGACAGTTCGCTCCGGGCACCCCGGAGGCCGACCTCCCCCAGGCTGTCCAGGGTCAGGACGTCGTGCCCGGACAGGGCGTCGACTTCGACGCCGTCGGCAACGTGCTGCTGCTGGTGCTGGGCATCTACGTCGTCGCCTCGGTGCTGAGCTGGCTGGCCGGCTACGTCCTCAACAGCGTCGTGCAACGCACGATCTACCGGATGCGCCAAGACGTCGAGGAGAAGATCAACCGGCTGCCGCTGGGCTACTTCGACCGCTCACCTCGTGGCGAGCTGCTCAGCAGGGTCACCAACGACATCGACAACGTCAGCACCAGCCTGCAGCAGACGATGAGCCAGCTGCTCACCTCGTTGATGACCGTCGTCGCCGTGCTCGCGATGATGGTGTGGATCTCACCGCTGCTGGCGCTGGTCGCCCTGATCAGCGTGCCGCTCTCGCTGGTCGCGACCCGGGCCATCATGAAGCGTTCGCAAGGAGAGTTCGTCCAGCAGTGGCGACGCACGGGCACTCTCAACGCCCACATCGAGGAGTCCTTCTCCGGGCACGCGCTGGTCAAGGTCTTCGGCCGTCAGGGCGAGGCCGAGCGGATCTTCGCCGAGCAGAACGACGCGCTCTACGAGGTCAGCTTCAAGGCGCAGTTCATCAGCGGGTTGATCATGCCGACGATGATGTTCATCGGAAACCTCAACTACGTGCTGGTGGCGGTGATCGGCGCCCTGCGCGTGGCCAGCGGGTCCCTGACGTTGGGCGAGGTCCAGGCATTCGTGCAGTACACCCGCCAGTTCACCCAGCCGCTCACCACGGTGGCGTCGATGGCCAACCTGCTGCAGTCCGGCGTGGCATCCGCCGAGCGGGTCTTCGAGCTTCTCGACGCTGACGAGGAGCCGGTCGAGGGCGGAACCCGAGCGGCGGCGGTGTCCCACGGCGAGGTTGCCTTCGAGCACGTCGCCTTCTCCTACCACCATGACCGCCCGCTCATCACCGACCTGTCGCTGGTGGCGCGCCCGGGACAGACAGTGGCGATCGTCGGGCCCACCGGGGCCGGCAAGACCACGCTGGTCAACCTGGTGATGCGCTTCTACGACCTCGACGGTGGCCGGATCACCCTCGATGGAGTCGACGTGAGCGCCATGCCTCGGGCAGCGCTGCGCAGCCAGGTCGGGATGGTCCTCCAGGACACCTGGCTCTTCGCGGGGTCGATCCACGACAACATCGCCTACGGCCGCCCTGGCGCAACCGACGAGGAGGTCCTGGAGGCGGCGCGAGCGACGTTCGTGGACCGGTTCGTGCACTCCCTGCCCGACGGCTACGACACCGTCGTCGACGAGGCCGGCTCCAACCTGTCGGCCGGGGAGCGGCAGCTCATCACCATCGCTCGCGCCTTCCTCACCGACCCAGCGCTGCTGCTCCTCGACGAGGCCACCAGCTCGGTCGACACCCGCACCGAGCTGCTCCTGCAGCATGCGATGGCCGCGCTGCGCACCGACCGTACGTCCTTCGTGATCGCCCACCGGCTCTCCACCATCCGCGACGCTGACCTGATCCTGGTGATGGAGGCGGGCGCGATCGTCGAGCAGGGGACGCACACCGAGCTGCTGGCTGCCGAGGGCGCGTACGCACGCCTCTACCAGGCCCAGTTCGCTGCCGCGTCCGTCTAGCCATCGCCTGACGAGCGGCCAACTCGGCCGCTAGGCGCCGTGGCGACCGGCGCCGCCGGCGAACCTGCCGGCGCCGTCCAGGGTCTCGCCTGAGGAAATGGTCCGCAGGCCGTGGGCGAGCTCGTTGCGCCACGCGTCGTCCTCTGACAGGTCCCACTGCTCCTGAGCGGATGCGCGGTCGCTGCGCAGGCACGTCTGCGGCAGTGCGGCGAGGTCGTGAGCTAGCGCCACTGCGGTCCGGAGAGCGTCCCCGGGCTCGGTCACCCGGTTGACCAGACCGATTCGCTCGGCCTCGACGCCGTCGATGCCTCGACCGGTGAGGATCAGGTCCATCGCGCGGCTGTGTCCGATCAGCCGGGGGAGCCGAACGGTGCCGAGGTCGATGAGCGGCACTCCGAAGCGTCGGCAGTAGACGCCGAGGGTGGCGTCGCGGGCGGCGACGCGCAGGTCGGCCCAGAGAGCGAGCTCGAGGCCGCCGGCCACGGCGTGGCCCTCGATTGCGGCGATGACCGGCGTGGTCGTGCGCATGCGCGTCGGACCCATGGGAGCGCGACCAGTGCTCTCGACCCGATTGCTGTCGCCCGCACTGAGCGCCTGGAGATCTGCACCCGCGCAGAACGTGCCGCCGGACCCGGTCAGCACGATCACGGAGATCTCGGCGTCACCATCGGCTGCCTCGACGGCCTCCGCGAGCGCCGTGGCCGTGCGGCTGTCGACCGCGTTGCGTCGCGCCGGTCGATCGATGGTGATGACAGCGACCGGGCCGTCGTGACTGGTGGTGACGCCCTGGACCGCTTCCATGTCGTCACCCTAGGGCGCCGACGACCCCTGGGCCGCGACGCGCTGAACTAAAGGCCTTGTCGCGGAGGAGAACGCGATCTACCGTGGTCGTACACGGAAAGGAGGTGGTCCTGACAATGCATTCTTCCAGGACGAGTGAGGTGGCTGCGCTCTAGCAGCCCGGCATCACGGAGGAGGAATCTTCCTCCGCGGCTGCTGGTGAATCCCACGCAGTCACCCGACCCGCAGGCAAACCCGGAACCACGTCCCCGGGGGCGGCCCGGATCCTCTGGATCCGCCGGCCATGCCTGCGGGTCGTTCCTTGTCTGCGTGGTGTGGCCGACACGAGAGACGTGGCTCACGGGCGGAATTGGTTGCGCCCATCAACCATGTGAAATATGGTTGCGCATGTCAACTTGTCAAGGAACGAGAGCAGGACTTGTGACCCAGCGCGACCCCGTCGCCGCCGTCGTCATCGTCGAGGACGATCTCGCGGCACCGATGACGCACCGACAGGTGATGGAGGCGCTGAGCGGCCTGCTGCTGGCGATGTTCGTGGCCATGCTGTCGAGCACCGTAGTCACCAATGCGCTCCCGCGGATCGTCACCGACTTGAACGGCACTCAGTCGGGCTACACCTGGATCGTGGTCTCGACGCTCCTGGCGATGACCGCGACCACCCCGATCTGGGGCAAGCTCGCCGACCTCTTCAGCAAGAAGCTACTGGTGCAGTCAGCGTTGGTGATCTACACCGTCGGCTCGCTCATCTCAGCCTCCGCACCCAGCATGGGCGTGCTCATCGGCGGGCGCGTCGTGCAGGGGATCGGCGTCGGCGGCCTCACCGCACTGGTGCAGGTCGTGATCGCCTCGATGGTCTCGCCGCGCGAGCGGGGTCGCTACTCCGGCTACATCGGTGCGGTCTTCGCCGCCGCGACCGTGAGTGGCCCTCTCATCGGTGGTCTCGTCGTCGACAGTCCCCTCGGCTGGCGCGGCTGCTTCTTCGTCGGTCTGCCGTTCGCGGCCCTGGCCTTCTACGTCCTGCAGCGCCGCCTGCACCTGCCGGTCGTCCGTCGCGACGTCTCGATCGACTATCTCGGTGCGAGCCTGATCATGGGCGGCGTGAGCACCTTGCTGATCTGGGTGTCGCTGGCGGGCTCGTCGTTCGCCTGGGCCTCGCCCCCGACCGCAGCCCTGGTGATCGTGGGCCTGGCTCTGATCGCTGCTGCCCTGTACGTCGAGGGCGTCGTCGCCGCCGACCCGATCATCCCGCTCCGCCTCTTCCAGGACCGCACCACCGCGCTGGCCACCGCCGCTTCGGTGATGGTCGGCGTCGCGATGTTCGGGGCCACGGTCTACCTCAGCCAGTACTTCCAGCTCTCCCGAGGAATGAGCCCCACCCAGGCTGGTCTGATGTCGATCGCGATGGTCGGCGGACTGCTCACCTCCAGCATCGTCAGCGGCCGCGTGATCAGTGCGACCGGCTCCTGGAAGCGGTGGCTGGTCGGCGGAACAATCCTCGTGGTCCTCGGACTGTCGCTGCTGAGCACGATCGATGCCGAGACCCCGCTCCCCGCGGTAGGGCTCTTCATGGCCCTGGTCGGAGTCGGGCTGGGCTCCACCATGCAGAACCTCGTCCTGGCCGTGCAGAACAACACCCGCGCCGCGGACCTGGGAGCCGCCAGCTCGGTGGTCGCGTTCTTCCGCTCGCTCGGTGGCTCCATCGGGGTCTCGGTGCTGGGTGCGATCCTGTCCACGCAGGTCGCCGGCACGGTCCGTTCCGGGCTCGCCGACCGAGGCATCCCCGAGACCGACCACCAGAGCAGCTCGATCCCCGACCTCGATGCCCTTCCGGCGCCGATCCGCGACCTCTACGAGCACGCCTTCGGTACCGCCGTGGGACACCTCTTCCTGGCCACGGTGCCATGCGCAGTCGTCGCCCTCGTGTGCGTGCTGTTCATCAAGGAGGTCCCGCTCCGCACGACGCTGGCCGATGCGGAGGCCGGACCGGTCGGGGCCCATGTCGGCGGCGCGACCGTCCCGGTGCCGGCTGCACGCCGGGATGCTAGGAAGAGTCTGTGATGACCCTCAGCGACCGAGCATGCTCGTTGCGTGCTCTCGAGCACGAGGTGGGCGTGATGCTGCGGCGGGTCCGGCGCGTGATCGGAGTGCGCGCGCAGATGGTGCACCCGGACCTCCAGCCCGCTTCCTACCTCATCTTGTCCTCGGTCGCCGACAGCGGCCCGGTGCGCGCCTCGGAGCTGGTCGAGCTCTTCGACAGCGACAAGGGAGCCGTCAGTCGCCAGGTCGGTCACCTGCTCCACCTCGGGCTGCTGGTCAAGGAGCGGGACCCGGACGATGCGCGAGCCTGGCTGATCTCGGTGACCGACGAGGCGACCCGCCGCATGGCCGATGTGGTCGAGCACCGACACAAGCTCCTCGACGAGGGTCTCGCGGACTGGAGCGACGCGCAGCTCGACGCGTTCGTCAGCGACCTCGGCCGCTACAACGCTGCGCTCAACGACGCCAACGGGCTCTGAGGCCTGCGAACGTCAGGCTTCAGGACGACCGCAGCCACACCGCTGTACAGCCAGGAAGCACGTTGCTGACCGGTCCACTGGCCAGCAGCACGTCGGCTGGGGCGCCGGGAGGGAGCGGGAGGTCGGTGTCGCCGCAGTTGAGCAGCACCGTCACCCCTGCCCGGGTCACGCCCAGCAGGTCGCCGTCGACCCTGACCTGGACCGAGTCGGTGCTGGGAAGGTCGCGCCGCGCAGCGAGCGCTCGCCGGTAGAACTCGAGAGTCGAGTCGGGGTGCCCTGCCTGCGCCGCGGCCGTGAGCTGCGCCCACTCGGCAGGCTGGGGGATCCACGGCTGCTCGCTGCCCGGCCCGAAACCGTACGGCGGGCTCCCACCCGACCACGGTAGGGGGACGCGGCACCCGTCGCGTCCGACCTCGCCGGTACGG
>JBAVCA010000498.1:0-1880 GCA_049586475.1 Nocardioides sp. | reverse complement strand
CCCGCGAGTGCAGCTTCGGCGCTCGGCGGGATCGGCACCCACATGTCCTCGCAGACCTCGACGTGGAGCTTCAGGTCGGGCAGGTCGGCAGCGGCGAAGATGAGGTCGGGCCCGAACGGCACCTCGTGGTCGCCGAACATCAGGGACGACCCGGCCATGTCGTCGCCGGGAGCGAACCAGCGACGCTCGTAGAATTCGCGGTAGGTCGGCAGGTAGGACTTCGGGGAGACGCCGAGTATGTAGCCGGCGTGGATGACAACCGCACAGTTGTAGATCCGGTTGCCGTGCAGCATCGGCGCGCCGACGACGATCACCGGCCGCAGGTCCTGGCTCGCCTCGACGATCTCCTTGAGCCCGGCGAGCACCGCCTCGAGGAGGGTGTCCTGGAGGAACAGGTCGTCGACGGCGTACCCGCTCAGACCGAGCTCCGGGAACACCGCCACCGCCACCCCGTCGTCGTGGCAGTGGCGCGCCTGCTCGATGGTGCGTGCGGCGTTGGTCGCGGGGTCCGCGATCGCCACCGGTTGGGTGCAGGCCGCGACCCGGGCGAACCCGTGGGCGTAGGCGGAGTAGAAGTCCACGCGCCCGAGTCTAGGGATGTAAAGCCCGCCGGGAGCAGTCAGCGGCCGCACAGTACGTGGCATGGCGCCCTGGCGCATGCGATGGGACAGCGCGAAGATCGAGGGAATTGCAGCGGCGGCTGTGCCTGAACGACTTTTCGACCGTCCACTCACCGAGGAGCAACCATGACCACCCGACTCAATCCCTACCTCACCTTCGACGGCAACGCTCGCGACGCGATGGAGTTCTACGCCTCGGTCCTCGGCGGCGAGCTCAATGTCCTGGCGTTCGCCGACATGGGGGGCATGGACATGCCCGAGGAGAAGCAGCACCTCGTCATGCATTCCGACCTGTCGGTCAACGACGGGGTGATGCTGATGGGCTCGGACGCGTTCGACACCGCGGCGATCACCAATGGCACGGTGAGCTTGAGCGGTGACGACGGCGACACCTTGCGGGCATGGTTCGCCGGGCTCGCCGAGGGCGGCACCATCAACGTGCCCCTCGAGGTGGCTCCTTGGGGAGACCCTTACGGCCAGCTCACCGACAAGTTCGGCATCTCCTGGATGGTCAACATCGGAGGCGATGCGCCTGCTGCGTGACGCGGGCCACAGCCCGGCGACCGTGAATGCGTCTAGCGTGGGGCCTAGTCCGTGGACCGTAATCAGGCGGCTGCGAGACCTGCAGAGAAGGTGAGCTGACCGCGCGATGAGCACCCCCGAAGAAACCGCCCCCTACGGCTCCGGCCCGACGGCCCCCGCTGCGATGAAGCGCATCCGCACTCAGCACCTGCGGGAGATGAAGGAGCGCGGGGAGCGCTTCTCGATGCTCACCGCCTACGAGCAGTACGCCGCTGCGACCTTCGACGAGGCCGGGATCGAGGTCCTCCTGGTCGGGGACAGTGCCAGCAACAACGTCTACGGTCATGAAACATCGCTCCCCGTGACCGTCGAGGAGCTGCTCCCCCTGACCCGTGCGGTCAGTCGCTCGGTCAAGCGTTCCTTGGTGGTCGGCGACCTGCCCTTCGGCAGCTATCAGGCCTCGGCCGAGCAGGCCTACCTCACGGCAGCGCGGTTCATGAAGGAGGGTGGCGCCCACTGCATCAAGCTCGAGGGCGGCATCGAGATGGTGCCCCAGATCGAGAAGCTCACGCAGGGTGGGATCCCGGTGATGGCCCACATCGGCTTCACCCCGCAGTCCGAGCACGCCCTGGGTGGCTACCGAGTGCAGGGCCGCGGGGAGACCGGTACCCGGGTGCTCGAGGACGCCCTGGCCGTGCAGGAAGCCGGCGCCTTCGCTGTCGTGATGGAGATGGTGCC
>JBAVCA010000497.1:0-1818 GCA_049586475.1 Nocardioides sp. | reverse complement strand
GCCCGAGCCCGAGCCCGAGCCCGAGCCCGAGCGCGAGCAGCCACGCTGGGTAAGGCGAGTCGCGCAGCCGGCGAGGCTCAGATCGCGCTGCCGAGCTGGAAGACGGCGCCGAGGTCCTCGCCCCAAGTGGCGAAATCGACGACGGTAGGCAGGCCGAGGGCGCGCAGCTCATCAGCGATCGGTCCACTACCGAGGGTGAGCTCCACCTGGTCCGCCTCGAGGTAGCCCGAGGCCAGGTCCATCGACAGCGGGGTCGCTTGCGCGACCCCATCGAGGTAGGAGTAGCTGACGGTCTCGATCCGGGTGGGCGCGCCGACGGCGGTGGCTCGCGGAACGGTGACAGCGAGGGCCAGGTCAGCACCGTCGCGCAGCTCGAACGTCGCGTGGGTGTCGGTGTAGGTCGTGGCGATGTCGAGCACCGTCTTGGGGAAGCCCATCACCTGGTTGCCGGCGAGGCAGGTGAACTCCTGGTCGACCGGCATCCGGTAGACGAAGGAGCCGATGACGTCGTCGGCAGCCCCCACCGGGCGAGCGAGGAATCCGAGATTGACCTCGTTGTAGTCACCCCACGGGTTCTGTCGGTAGTCGACCAGGCTCACGATCAGCTGCGCGGTGTCCGGTGCGATCTCGGCGATCTCGAAGGCGCCACCGGGTAGCAGCGCGGCGGCCGCAGCAGCGGGCACGCTGAAGCCGAGGGTGGCTGAGTTGAAGGAGTCGACCTCCATCGGGAACGTGATTTCCTGGCCCTGGATCGAGCCCCAGGTCGTGGTGGTGGTCATCTGTCGTCCTATCGGTGCGGCGTGGGCGGATCGAGAATTGGCGTGCGTCAAATTAGCGCACAGGGGTGACGCTCGCCATAGGTCTGCCCGGTACGTTGAGCCGGTGAGCACACGTCGCACGGCGATCGTCGTCGGGTCGGGCCCCAACGGGCTGGCCGCCGCCGTCGCCCTGGCCCAGCAGGGGGTCACGGTCACGGTCCTCGAGGCGATGTCGGAGATCGGCGGTGGCACCAGGACCGCTGAGCTCACGGAGCCCGGAGTGCTGCACGACGTCTGCTCGGCGATCCATCCCTTCGGGGTCGCTTCCCCCTACCTCCGTACGCTGCCGCTCTCCGAGCACGGGCTGCGCTGGTGCTGGCCGGAGATCGATGTCGCCCATCCGCTCGAGGACGGTTCTGCCGGGGTGCTGCGCGGCGATGTCATCGAGACGGCGGCCGGGCTCGGGGTCGACGGCCGCCGGTGGCGTCAGATCTTCGGACCGCTCGAGGCATCCTTCCCGCAGCTCGCCGAGGACATTCTCGGGCCGCTGCTGAGCGTCCCCGGCCATCCGGTGCGGCTTGCGCAGTTCGGATTGCGGGCAGGGCTCCCGGCCACGGTGCTCGCCCGGACCTTCTCCACCCCACAGGCGCGCTCCCTTTTCCTCGGGTGCGCGGCTCACGTGTACCGGCCGCTCACCGGGCTGGCCACGGCCGCGGTCGGGGCGATGATGATCACGGCCGGGCACGTGCACGGGTGGCCCGCCGCCCAGGGGGGTTCGCAGGCGATCACCGCAGCGCTGGCCAGCCTCCTGCAGGACCTTGGCGGCACGATCGTGCTCAACCACCGGGTGTCGTCGCTGACCGACCTCCCCCCGAGCCAGGTCACGCTCTTCGACACCACCCCGACCGGCTTCGCCGATATCGTCGGCGACCGTGCGCCGTCGCGCCGTGGCAAGGCCTACCGCTCCTGGAAGTACGGCCCGGCCGCGTTCAAGGTCGATGTCGCCGTCCGGGGCGGGGTGCCGTGGGTGGCAGAAGAGGCACGTAAGGCCGGCACCGTC
>JBAVCA010000496.1:0-9713 GCA_049586475.1 Nocardioides sp. | reverse complement strand
CGGTTGTGCTCGTGCAGGAGCATCGCGGCCTGCATCAGCAGCTCGTTGGCCTGCTCCCAGATCTCCGGCGGCACCCATCCCTCGAGGTCGCTGTGCCGGCTCGGCCGAGGTGCTCGCTGCCGGAGGCGGCGCTCGAGCTCGAGACCGAGGGCGCGGGCGTAGAAGACCTGGTCGTCAGTGGTCGGTCGGCCCGGGTCGGGGTGCGTGCCCGCGCGCTCGTGCGGATAGCGGTAACGCTTGGCCACGCCCCCGCGGATCTTCTCCTCACCGGCCACGACGATCTCCCCGGCGTCCAGGAGCACACGCAAGTGATAGCTGGCGTTGGCGTGGGTGAGATCGAGCTCACGCGCCACCTCGGCCGCACTCATCGCGGTGCCGGTCAGCAACGACAGCATCTGCAACCGCACCGGGTGCGCCACCGCCCGCATCGCGCTCACCGCTGCGCCGGTCCCCGCCTCGTCCATCTCGCCTCCCCAAGAGTTGCTTGGGAGTCATCCTGCCTTCCCCGGAATCGACCGTCAAGCACTTCTTGGGGGGGTTGACGTTATGCGGTATTCCGTCCCATTCGGTACGCGAAGTGAGCCGATCATCGGCGTGTCGCGTACCGAATGGGACGGAATATCCCGGGAGCAGCTGGCTACTCCCCGCGGAAGACGGGTCTGCGGTGCTCGGAGAAGGCCCGCATTCCCTCGGCGGCGTCGGCGGTGCGCATCAGGATGGTCTGGCCGGTGCGTTCGCGCTCGAGAGCCTCGTCCAAGCCCCAGGGGCCGGTGAGGGTGGCGGCGTTGATGGCTCGTTTGGTGGCGCTCTGAGCCAGCGGGGCGCCGGCCGCGAGACGTCGGACCAACGTCGCCACCACAGCGTCGTACTCCGCAGTCGTAGCGAGGTGTGTGACCAGTCCGGAGTCGTAGGCCTCCTGGGCCGACAACGGCTCGGCGAGAAGCGCCATCCGCATCGCCCTCGCCCGACCGATGGCGGCGGCGACGGTGGCCGAGGAACCGCCGTCGGGCATGAAGCCGATCCGAGCAAAGGCCAGCAGGAAGGAGGCGGAGTCCCGGGCCACGATGATGTCGGCAGCCAGGGCGGCAGAGCAGCCGACCCCGGCGGCAATCCCGTTGACTGCCGCCAGCACCGGCTTGGGGCAGTCGACGATCGCATGGATCAGTGCGTTGGCAGCGTCCATGGCGCGGACGTCGAAGCGGTCGATGGCGTCGTCGCCAGACCCATCGGTCGAGATGTCGGCGCCGGCACAGAAGGCGTCCCCGGTCCCGGTGAGCACGACGAGCCGGACCTCGTCGCGTGCCCCCGCCTCGCGCAAGGCCCCGGTCAAGGCGAGGTTCATCGCGGACGACATTGCGTTGAAGCTCGCCGGCCGGTTCATCGTCAACCACAGGGCGCCGTCCTGCACGCGCTCGAGCACGTCGGGGACCACGGGCTCGACGGGTCCGGTGGGTGCGGTCATGATCGGCAGTGTGTCACCATTGCCGTCGTGTCCACCGCTAGCCCTGAGGTCGATTCCGGGCTCGAGACGACCCTGGATCCCGATCAGATCACGCTCCTGGCCATCCCCTGGGTGACGATCGTCTGGAACGATCCAGTCAACCTGATGTCCTACGTCAGCTACGTCTTCCAGCAGCACTTCGGCTACTCGAAGAAGAAGGCAGAGAAGCTGATGATGGAGGTGCACGAGGACGGCAAGTCCGTGGTCAGCACCGGCACCCGCGAGGCGATGGAGCGTGACGTGCAGGCCATGCACGAGTACGGCCTATGGGCCACGCTGCAGAAGTCCGAGTAGCGGGGTGAGTGCTTTCCAGCGTCATCGCCGCAGCGGCAAGGTGATCGCGACGTTCACCGGCTTCGAGGCCGACCTGCTCCGGTCACTGACCAGTCAGCTCGTCGAGCTCCTGCGCAACGAGGCGGCGGTCCCCGACGATGCTCGAGACCCGTTCGAGGCGCTGATGGACTTCTCCGGCCCGACCTGTGAGCCCGAGGACCCGGTGCTGGCCCGGCTCTTTCCCAGTGCCTACCGCGACGACGACGAGTCCGCCTCGGAGTTCCGCCGCTTCACCGAAGGGTCCCTGCGCGACGGCAAGGCAGCCGCGGCAGGACTGGTGATCGACACCCTCGAGGAGGCCGGGCTGCCTCCGCAGCTCGAGGAGGACGGGCTGATGATCGACGTCGAGCTCGAGCCGGACGAGGCCCGCACCTGGATGCGTTCGTTCACCGACGTTCGGCTGGCGCTGGCAACACGGCTCGGGATCGAGGAGGACGACGAGGAGTACTGGTTCTCGCTCCCCGATGACGACCCGCGAGCACAAGCCCACGACATCTACGACTGGGTCGGCTACCTCCAGGAGACGCTCGTCGATGCGCTCACGCGCTGAGCGGGTCGTCGAGCCTCGGACGCACCCGGGGGGACGGACGCCCTGGGCTCTAGGCTGGCTGGGTGCTCACCATCGACCAGACCACCTACGACGGGATCATCGCCCACGCCAAGCGCGACCACCCCGATGAGGCGTGCGGCATCGTGGCCGGTCCCGAAGGCTCGGACCGACCCACCCGTCTGGTCGAGATGGTCAACGCCGCCGGCAGCCCGACGTTCTACGAGTTCGACTCCACCGAGCTGCTGGCGCTCTACAAGGAGATGTGGGACGCCGACGAGGAACCCGTCATCGTCTACCACTCCCACACCGCCACCGAGGCCTACCCGAGCGTCACCGACATCGGCTTGGCCAGCGAGCCAGGGGCGCACTACGTGCTGGTCGGTACCGGTGAGCACGGGAATAACGACGGTCCTGTGGAGTTCAGGTCTTACAGGATCGTCGACGGCGTCGTGACCGAGGAAGAGGTCACCGTGGTCGATGCCCTGAGTGCCCCGTGACACCGACCTGACCCCCGCACCACGCTCGTCGAGCGCCTACCAAGCACCTGCCGAGCACCTACCGAGCAACGCACCCGAACAGCTGAGGAGCATCACCGACATGGCCATCGAGGTCCGGATCCCCACCATCCTGCGCACCTACACCGGCGGCGAGAAGTCCGTCGAAGGCGCCGGCGGCACGCTCGCTGCGCTCATCGACGACCTCGACAGCAACCACACCGGGATCAAGGAGCGCCTCATCGACTCCGGCGACCTGCGCCGCTTCATCAACATCTACGTCAACGACGAGGACGTCCGCTTCATCGGCGGCCTCGAGGCCGAGCTCAAGGACGGCGACCAGGTGGTCGTGCTGCCCGCGGTCGCCGGCGGCTGAGCCACGTGATCCTGCGGTGAGCGACGACGTTGCGGTGAGCGAGCGGCGCACCTACGTCCTCGTCGACGGGGAGAACATCGATGCCACCCTGGGCGGCTCGGTGCTGGGCCGCCGACCCAACCCCGAGGAGCGTCCCCGCTGGGAGCGGGTCACCGCGCACGTCGAGCAGGCCTGGGGGCAGCCGGTCACCGGACTGTTCTTCCTCAACGCCAGCAACGGCACCATCCCGACGTCGTTCGTCCAGGCGCTGTTGGCGATGGACTACCGCCCGGTGCCGTTGTCGGGGGAGGTCGACGAGAAGGTCGTCGACATCGGCATCCAGCGCACGCTCACTGCTCTGCTGGAGAGGGACGACGCCGATGTCGTGCTCGCCAGTCATGATGCCGACTTCGCCGAGTACCTCGCCACGCTGCTGGAGGAGGACCGACCTGAGCGTCGGGTCGGGCTGCTCGGCTTTCGCGAGTTCACCAGCACCCACCTCGTCGACCTCGTCGACGACGGCCTGGAGCTCTTCGACCTCGAGTACGACGTCCGCGCCTTCAACGCCGAGCTGCCGCGCGTACGCATCATCTCCCTGGACGACTTCGACCCCACCTACTTCCTGCGCTGAGAGGACCGGACCAGAATGCGGTACGACAACCTGCTGGCCTCCGTCGGCAACACCCCGCTCGTGGGGCTGCCGCGGCTCTCGCCGAGCGCCGACGTGCGCCTGTGGGCCAAGCTCGAGGACCGCAACCCGACCGGGTCCATCAAGGACCGCCCGGCGCTGAAGATGATCGAGCAGGCCGAGAAGGACGGGCTCCTGCGTCCCGGCTGCACGATCCTCGAGCCGACCTCGGGCAACACCGGCATCTCCCTGGCGATGGCGGCCCAGCTCAAGGGGTACCGGATCGTGTGCGTGATGCCGGAGAACACCTCGGCCGAGCGTCGTCAGCTGCTCCGCATGTGGGGCGCCGAGATCATCTCCTCACCCGCTGCGGGTGGCTCCAACGAGGCCGTCCGAGTCGCCAAGCAGGTCGCGGCCGAGCACCCCGACTGGGTGATGCTCTACCAGTACGGCAACGCCGCCAACGCGCTGGCGCACGAGGAGGGGACCGGACCGGAGATCCTCGCCGACCTGCCGTCGGTCACCCACGTGGTCGCCGGGCTCGGCACCACGGGCACCCTGATGGGCGTCAGCCGGTTCTTCCGCAAGCACCAGCCCGGGGTGAAGATCGTCGCGGCCGAACCACGCTACGGCGAGCTGGTCTACGGGCTGCGCAACCTCGACGAGGGATTCGTGCCCGAGCTGTACGACGCGGACCTGATCGACTCACGTTTCTCAGTCGGCCCACGCGACGCCGTACGCCGCACTCGCGAGCTGTTGGAGCTCGAAGGCATCTTTGCCGGCATCTCCACCGGGGCGATCCTGCACGCCGCCCTGGGGCAGGCCGCGAAGGCCGTCAAGGCCGGGGAGCGCGCCGACATCGCCTTCGTGGTGTGCGACGGCGGATGGAAGTACCTCTCGACCGGCGCCTACGAGGGCACCGTCGACGAGGCCGAGGACCAGCTCGAGGGCCAGCTCTGGGCCTGACGCCGGGGCGCGACCAGCGGGCGAGAGAAGTGAGCTGATCTCGACCCACGAGCCCGATGGCCACCTACGGTGGCTGCATGCGCACTGCCTTGCTCGTCCTCGTGGCTGCGGTCCTGGCCGTCCTGTCCCCGGCCGTCCCCTCGAGCGCCGCTGAGAACAGGGTGAGCAACGTCGTCGCTCCTCGGGTGCTCGGCAGCGCCGTGTTCGGGGGCACGCTGCGTTCGGATCCGGGGCAGTGGGACCCCGACGACGTCGAGCTGGCCTACAGCTGGCTGCGCGACGGCGTACCGATCGGGAAGGCGAGCGAGAGCACCTACACGGTGCGCAGGGCGGACCTGGGACACCGGCTGAGCCTGAGCGTGCGCGCCACCCATCCCGACGGCCCGCATGCGGGCAGCGCAACTGCGGAGTCCGAGCCGACCACGAGCGTGCGCCGCGGCACCCAGACCAACCGGGCACGTCCGAAGGTGAGTGGCGTTGCCCGCTTCACCCGGACCGTGGCGGCCACCGAGGGGCGCTGGAAGACCGAGCCCGACCGGGTCGCGTACCGCTGGCTGCGCGACGGCGAGCCGATCAAGGGCGCCACGTCGCGCACCTACCGCTTCGTGCCGTCCGACGTGGGTCACCGGGTACGCGTCGCCGTCACTTCGTACGTCGAGGGCTATCGCCGCGCGACCGCCATCTCGCCGATGAGCGGACGGGTCCAGCACCGGGTGGACGTGCAGCGCACGGTGACCTACTCGGTGACCACCCGCGGCCGCATCACCGCGAACGTCAAGGAGTTCGCCCTCCAGGCGCGGCAGACGTACGCCGATCCGCGCGGGTGGCGGGCCAAGGGGGTGCAGTTCCGACAGGTTGCCGAGGGCGGGTCGTTCACGCTCGTGCTGGCCGAGGCGAGCACGGTGCCGAGCTTTTCCAGCCAGTGCAGCTCGACGTACTCCTGCCGAGTAGGGCGCTACGTCATCATCAACCAGACCCGCTGGCAGCAGGCAACTCCGCCGTGGAACTCGGGCGGCAGGTCACTGCGCGACTACCGGCACATGGTCGTCAACCACGAGACCGGCCACTGGCTGGGCAAGGGCCATGCCTCGTGCCCGGGACCGGGCCGGCTGGCTCCGGTGATGATGCAGCAGTCCAAGGGCACGAACGGGTGCGCCTTCAACCCGTGGCCCACGGCCGCCGAGCTCGGCTAGCGGCGCAGGCGCAGGGGGCGCTCGACCCCGAAGATGCTGCCGCGTACGGGGCGCAGGCCGAGCAGGCCGAGGGCCACGTTGGCGACGTCGCCGTTGCGCACCGGCTGCTTGCCGCGCAGGTCGGGGCGTGCGCGGCGTGGGTTGCGGTAGCCGGGGTTGAAGTCGTTGAGGTCGCCTGCGGAGATGCCCGGGCCCCAGACGGCGAAGGGCACCCGATAGTTGGCAACAGCATCTGCCTTGCTGTGGCTCCCCGTCCCCTTGAGGCCACCGTGGTCGGAGGTCAGGATGATCGTGAGGTCGTCGAGCGCCCTCCTGCCGTCCGCGGCAGCGAGAATGGTGCCGATCATGCCGTCGATGCGATGGACGGCACGCACATAGGCGCGAGACATGAAACCGCGGGCGTGACCGATCTGGTCAGCCAGCCCGAGGTGCAGGAAGGTGATCCCTCGGTCTTGACGCAGATCGCGGCGTACCGCCCTGACCACGGCGGCGTCCTGCTCTTCCTTGATCGCGACCCGGTCGAGGGCCTGAGGCCACGAGCGCTGGAAGAGGGCGAACTTGGCCTTGGTCGCGAAGAGCGCGGTGCTGATGTCGGCCTGGTGGGCGACGGTGAAGAGCGATCCGACCGGGTGGCCGGCGGCGGCCTGGACCGTCGGTGGCCGCTGGGGCAGGTCGTCGTTCCAGGTAACCCCGTGGCCGCCTTCGGAGGCGTCGATGCGTCGCCCGGTGACCATGCTGGTGTGGTTGGGCAGGGTGACGGTCAGCTCGAGCTGCGTACGGGCCTGCAGCGTGCTGGCTCCTTCGTCGACGAGCCGCCACAGGTGCGGCGCGCCCCGGCGCCCCAGCTTGCGCAAGGCCTCCGGATTGAGGGCATCGATCGAGATCGCCAGCACCTGGGGATCGCCGTTGCCCCTCCCCAGGGGGAGATCGGCCGGCGCTGGTTCGGAAGGTCCCGCTGTGGCGCTCGGAGATGCCGCCAGCAGCGCTGCGACGAGAGCCACGGACGACAGGGTGGGCGTGATGCTCCGCACGATGGACACCCGCCGCACCCTACTTCTCCCCGAGGCGTGCGGACAGGTCGTAGGTTGTTCCCGTGCACTCGTCCTCGTCGACCCCCGCCGACGACCCCCTCGGCGTCCCTCGGCGTGACGCCCCGATCGGCATCTTCGACTCCGGCTTCGGCGGGTTGACGGTGGCTCGCTCGGTCATTGACCAGCTGCCCCACGAGTCCGTGGTGTACGTCGGCGACACCGCCCGCCAGCCCTACGGTCCCAAGCCGATCGCGGAGGTACGCGAGTACGCGCTGGAATGTCTCGACCACCTGGTGCACCAGGGCGTCAAGGCCCTGGTCATCGCATGCAACTCCGCCAGTGCGGCGATGTTGCGCGATGCCCGGGAGCGCTACGACGTACCGGTCGTCGAGGTCATCTACCCGGCCACTCGCCGCGCAGTCGCGGCAAGCAGCAACGGTCGGATCGGGGTCATCTGCACGGCGTCGACGGCGGAGTCGAAGGCCTACGACGACGCCTTCGCCGCGGCGCCCCACCTGCAGCTGACCACCCGCACCTGCCCGGCCTTCGTCGACTTCGTGGAGGCAGGGGTGACCGGCGGCGAGGAGCTGCTGGCGGTCGCGCACTCCTATCTCGACCCGCTGACCGAGGCCGGCGTGGACACCCTGATCCTGGGGTGCACCCACTATCCGCTGCTGACCGGAGTCATCTCCTACGTGATGGGTGACGCGGTCACCCTGGTCAGCAGCGCCGAGGAGTGCGCCAAGGACGTCTATCGGATGCTCGCCGACACCGGCTTGATGCGCACCGAGGACGCCGTCGGGGTGCCGACCTACGAGTTCATGACGACCGGCTCGCCGCGCGAGTTCGAGACCATCGGCCGTCGCTTTCTCGGACCTGAGATGGTGGCGGCTACCCAGTTCGCGGGAGGACGAGTGTGAGGCTCACCATTGTCGGATGCTCGGGGTCCTACCCCGGGCCGGAGTCACCAGCAAGCTGCTACCTGCTCGAGGCAGACGGCACGGACGGCGACGAGAGGCGCACCTGGCGCATCCTGCTCGACCTCGGCAACGGCGCCCTGGGTCAGCTGCACCGGTACGTCGACCCGCTCTCGATCGACGCCGTGCTGATCAGCCACCACCACGCCGATCACTGCCTGGACATGTGCGGCTACTACGTGATGCGCAAGTACCACCCCCACGGACCGCAGCCGCAGATCCCGGTGTGGGGCCCCACGGGCACCGGTGAGCGAGTCGCGCGGGCCTACGAGCTGCCGCTCGACCCGGGAATGACCGAGGAGTTCGACTTCCACACCTACGACGGACCGTTCACGATCGGACCGTTCGCGATCGACCCCATTGCGGTGGAGCACCCGATCGAGGCCTATGGGCTGCGGGTCAGCGCCGATGGGTCCACGCTGGGGTACAGCGGCGACACGGCTCCGTGCGATGGCTTGGAAGAGATCGCCGCCGATGTGCAGCTGCTCCTCTGCGAGGCCTCCTTCCGGGAGATGGACGAGAACCCACCCGGCATCCACCTCACCGGGGTCGACGCCGGTGCGGCGGCTGCCCGCGGGCAGGCCAGCCGCTTGGTGCTGACCCACGTACCGCCGTGGTTCGACCGCGACGCGATGCTCGCCGAGGCGCGCACTGCCTACGTCGGGTCCGTCGAGCTCGCCTTTGCGGGCGCTGTCTACGAGCTGTGAGCCGCGTAAGGCACAGTGGCGGCCATGATCACGGTCGAGCACCTCAGTCGGAGCTACGGCAGGTTCACCGCGCTCGACGACGTGAGCTTCGCTTGTCGTCCTGGCAAGGTCACCGGATTCCTCGGTCCGAACGGGGCCGGCAAGTCCACCACGATGCGGATTCTGGTCGGACTGACGGCGCCGAGCGCCGGCAGCGCGACGATCGGCGGCTATCGCTACTCGGACATCCCTAATCCCGGGCGTCATGTCGGGGTTCTCCTGGACGCCGGAGCCCAGCACGGCGGTCGGACAGGCCGCGAGATCCTGACCCTCGGAGCGCAGACCATGGGCCTGGCGACGTCCCGGGTCGAGCAGCTGTTGCACCTCGTCTCGCTCACCGGCGACGAGGCCAACCGGCGGGTGCGCAACTACTCCCTCGGGATGAAGCAGCGTCTCGGCATCGCTCATGCGCTCCTGGGTGAGCCCGAGGTCCTGATCCTGGACGAGCCCGCCAACGGGCTCGACCCAGCGGGGATCCGGTGGATGCGGGGTCTGCTGCAGGGCTACGCCGATCGCGGTGGGACCGTCCTGCTCTCCAGCCACCTGCTCAACGAGGTGGAGCTGATCGCCGACGAGATGATCCTGATCGGACACGGCCGGATCCTCGCGCAGGGCGACAAGAAGACCTTGGTGGAGCGCGGCTCGGCACAGACCGGCGCCGCCACCGCCGTCACCTCGCTGGACGATGCCCGGCTGGCGGCGGTGCTGCAGCAGCGCGGGATCGTGCACCGCCGCGCTCACGACGGCATCACCGCGCAGTGCGAAGCCGTGGACGTCGGTCGGCTCGCAGCCGAGCACCAGATCGTGCTGACGGGACTGCGTCCGGTCGAGGGCGGGCTCGAGGACCTGTTCCTCGAGCTCACCTCCCAGGCCCCGGTCGGTCAACCGGGAGCACCACGATGAGCGCCTCCCCGCCACGGCAGCTGGACCTCGCGCAGA
>JBAVCA010000495.1:0-5961 GCA_049586475.1 Nocardioides sp. | reverse complement strand
CCCTCGTCCCACGCCGAGCGCGCTGGGGAGTACGCCGCGAGGTTCGGCACCGACGGCGGTGAAGGCCTGACGAATGTCGACTATGCCCCGATCGCCGAGCTCACCGGTGGATCGGCCCTGGCCCCGGTCGTGCTCAACTGCAACGCGCCCGACACGGGCAACATGGAGGTGCTGCTGCGCTACGGCACGGAGGCCCAGTGCGCCGAGTGGCTCGAGCCGCTGCTCGACGGTCGGATCCGCAGCGCGTTCGCGATGACCGAGCCCGGCGTCGCTTCCTCCGATGCGACCAACATGGCCGCCACGGCGGTGGTCGACGGTGACGAGATGGTCATCAACGGCCGCAAGTGGTGGTCGACAGGAGTAGGCCACCCCGACTGCAAGGTCTTCGTCTTCATGGGCCTGACCGACCCGGAGGCCGACCGCCACCGTCGGCACTCGATGGTGCTGGTGCCGCTCGACGCTCCGGGGGTGAAGGTCGAGCGGATGCTCACCACCATGGGCTACTACGACGAGCCGTTCGGTCACGGCGAGGTGTCGTTCACCGACGTCCGGGTGCCACTGAGCAACGCCATCGGTGCGCCGGGCGAGGCGTTCGCGATCGCCCAGGGCCGGCTCGGTCCGGGGCGGGTGCACCACTGCATGCGCCTCATCGGACTGGCCGAGGCAGCGCTGAAGCTGGCCTGCGAGCGCGGGCTCGAGCGCACCGCCTTCGGCAAACCGCTTGCCAACCTCGGCGGTAACCGCGAGCGGATCGCCGAGGCCCGGATCGCCATCGACTCCACCCGGCTGCTGGTGCTCAACGCTGCCTGGAAGCTCGATGTCGGCGGACCGATGAACGCGCTCAGCGAGGTCGCTCAGATCAAGGTCGCCGCCCCGAACATGGCCCAGCAGGTCGTCGACATGGCCATGCAGCTGCACGGCGGCGGCGGGCTCTCGGACGACCACCCGCTCGCCGGGATGTGGACCAGCGCGCGCGCCCTGCGTCTTGCCGACGGCCCGGACGAAGTGCACCGCGGCGTCATCGCACGCCTGGAGCTCGGCAAGTACGGCGCGAGCCGGTGAGCGATCCCACCGATGCGGGCAGCGATCCCGGTAACCCCGCCAAGCCAGTGCGTGACGAAGACGCCTTCGACGTCGAGGCAGTAGCCGCCTGGCTCGACCGGGGTCCGATCGCCGAGGTGCGTCAGTATGCCGGGGGTGCGTCCAACCTGACCTACCTGCTGCACTACGGAGGACGACAGGCCGACCTGATCCTGCGTCGCCCCCCGGTCGGGGCGAAAGCGAAGGGAGCCCACGACATGGGCCGCGAGCACCTGGTGCAGCAGGCGCTGGCACCGGTGTTTCCGCTGGTCCCCGCGATGATCGGACACTGCGCGGACACCTCCGTGATCGGCTGCGAGTTCTACGTCATGGAGAAGCTGGACGGTCTCATCCCGCGCCGCGACTTCGGCTTCGAGATCACCCCGGAGGCGGCCTCGGAGCTGTGCGCCAGTGCCCTCGATGTACTCGTCGACCTGCACGCCGTCGACGTGAGCACCATCCCAGACCTTGCTCGCCTCGGACGGGGTGAGGGCTACGTCGCCCGCCAGGTCGGCGGGTGGACCCAGCGGTTCGCCGACGCGCGCACGGACGACACGGGGGACTGGAGCGACATCACCAGGTGGCTCGCCTACCACCAACCGCCCGACGTCGGGCAACGGATGATCCACAACGACTTCCGCTTCGACAACCTGGTCCTTGACGCCGACGATGCGAGGCGGATCATCGGCGTCCTCGACTGGGAGATGGCCACCGTCGGCGACCCGCTGATGGACCTCGGGGGCGCGCTGGCCTACTGGGTCGAGGCCGGTGACGACGAGATCTTCCAGCTGTTCCGTCGCCAGCCGACCACGACACCGGGCATGTGGTCTCGCGCCGAGGTCGTCGCCTACTACTGCAACCGGGCCGGGCTCGAGATGACGACGCAGAGGTGGCGCTTCTACGAGGTCTTCGGTCTCTTCCGCCTCGCGGTGATCGCCCAGCAGATCTGGTACCGCTACGCCAACTCTCAAACCACCAACGAGGCCTACGCCGTGTTCGGTCCGGCCGTCGGCTATCTCGAGACGCGCTGTCGCGGGTTGATCGGCAGCTGATCGGCAGCTGATCGGCAGGCCGGAAGCCATCGCCGGCTAGAGGGTGAGCAGGTTCTGGCGTCCCGCGTCCGTGAATCGCCGGACCAGCTCGAGCTTGTCCCGCGCGGTCATCGGTAGATACCTGGCCGGCGTGCGGCCCTTCCAGTGGTAGATCGGCTCGTCGACGTCCCAGCGTTGCCGTTGCAGCTCACGCTTCAAGATCTTGTTGGAGCCAGTGGCCGGGAGCCGGGTGGAGACCCGGATCAGGCGCGGGATCCCTTTGCTGCCGAGGTCGTGCTGGTTGGTCAGGAAGTCTGCGAGGTCGTCGGGGTCCAGCCGGTCGGGGTGGTCCATCTCGAGCGCTGCCATCAGCTGGTCCCCCGACACCGGATCCGGGACGGCGTACGCGGCAGCGGCGAGCACGCCGGGGAACTTCTGCAGGGACCGCTCAGTCACCAGGGTGGAGGTGTTCTCCCCGTCCACCCTCACCCAGTCGCCCCGGCGCCCGGCGAAGTAGAGGAAGCCTGCTGAGTCCACGTATCCCAAGTCGCCGGACCAGAACCATCCGTTTTTCGTTCGCTCGGCACCGGCCAGGTCGTTGGCGTAGTAGCCCTCGAAACCCGGGCTCCCGGTCCTGTCGACGATCTCCCCGACGGCTTGGTCCGGGTTCTGGAGGCGGCCGCTCGGGTCGAGGGCGGCGGGAGCGCACTCGACGAGGCTCTCCGGGTCGATGATGACGATGTCGGCGTGCGCTGGTCGGCCGAGCGCGGCCGGGGGAGCGGCTGGGTCGGGCGTCACGACCGCACCCCCCTCGCTGGAGCCGTAGCCCTCCAGGAGTGGTGCGCCGAATCGTCGTTCGAAGAGCAGGCGGTCGTTCGGTGACGCCTCGGTGCCGAAACCTCGGGTCAGGCAGTTGTCCTGGTCGTCGTCCGTGGCCGGCGTCGCGAGGATGTAGGCGATGGCCTTGCCGACATAGGTGAAGTAGGTGCATCGGAAGTGCCTGATGTCGGCGACGAACGTCTTTGCAGAGAACTTCGGCACCAGGCAGACCGTTGCGCCGACGACCAGCGCCGGCGCCCACAGTGCCATGAGGGCGTTTCCGTGGTAGAGCGGCATGCAGCAGTAGTCGACGTCGTTGCGGTGGTGCCCGAACTTGGACACCGCCTTCTGGGCAACCGTTACCAGTCGTTTCTGGCTGCACCGAACCGCCTTGGACGCTCCGGTCGTTCCTGAGGTGAAGAGCAGGAGCATGATTGTCTCGGCAGACGGCACTGCGTGGAGCGCGACGTCATCGGGAGTCGAGGCGAGCACGGCGGCATAGTGCGGCGAGGTGACATCGAGGATTCGGTCCGACGCCATCGCGAGGTCGAGACGCTCCAGCCGAGCGGCCCCGGCGGTGTCGGTGATGATCAGCTGGCAATCGGTGAGCCGGATCTCGCCTGCGAGGGTCTGGTCGTCGCGGGTGGGGTTGATGCCGACGATGGTGGCGCCGGTCAGGGCTGCCCCGCCGAGCCAGAAGATGAACTCCGCGTCGTTGTCGAGCAGGACGCCGACGTGGAACGGACCTGGCTCCTGCAGCGCACGGGCCAGGTGCCCGCGGCGCGCCGACTCCGCGACGACCTGGCCCCAGGTCCAGTCGGCGGCATGCGTGCGCAGACCGAGGTGCTCATCGCCGACCCGCGCGATCAACAGGGAGGCGATGCTCGACGAGGTGGGGTCCGATGGCGGGAGCCCAACGGAGTCGACACGTGGGGCTCCCGGGTGCACCTCGTAGGTCACGGCGCGGGGTCTCCAGGCAGGAGAAGTCTCTCTGTGGCGACGATGTGCTGGCCGAGCGCGCCCGTGCCGGTCACACGTACCGAGGCCCGAGGCCCGTCTACCTCGGTGACTCGGCCGGTCAGGGTCAGGGTGTCGTAGGCGTACCAAGGGACACCGAGCCGGAGATCGATCGAGACGAACCGAGCGCGATGACCGACGCATTCGCTGACGTAGCGTTGGACGAGTCCGGTGTCGGTCAGGATGTTGGCGAAGATGTCCTGAGAGCCTCGGGCAACGGCGAGGTCGCGATCATGGTGGACCTCTTGGAAGTCGCGCGTGGCCAGGGCAGCCGAGACGATGAACGTAGGTGTTGCGTGAACGCGGAGCTCCGGGAACACGGCCCCCTCGACCAGCGGCGACACGGCGCCTGACCCCGTCGGCGTCAACGCGCTCGTACTGACCTCCGCGTCAGTGATGGAGGTCCGCGGAGGTGGAGCCGTGCGGGATGCCGTCGAGCCGGTCTGAGGCCGGAACTTGAGCATCCGGAAGTCCATCTCCGCAACGGTCTCGTCGCCGACCGTCCAGGTGTTGTGCAGGGTGCAGAACCATCCCTCGCCCAGAGCGGTTTGTTTGGGACCGACGATCTCGGCGAGCACCGTCGACAGCGTCAAGTGCTCGCCGAGACCCACGTAGCGGTGATAGACGCAGTCGGAGTTGGTGGCGACGATCGAGGTGAACCCGGCGCTGTCGAGGAGGTCGAACAACTTCACGGTGGGGTGGTCGTCAGCGCGGTCTGCTCCCAGGCCGGGCATGGTCCACGACTGCGTCATGGCCGGCGGCGCGACGACGCCGTCGAAGCCGGCGGCTCTGGCTGCGGCGTCGTCGACGTAGACGGGGTTGTGGTCGCCGATCGCCTCGACCCAGTTCCTGATCATCGGCTGGTTGACCGGGTCACGAGCGGGACGAGGCGACCCGTGATCTGCCTGGCGGAGCCGCTCCGCCTCGGCGGCGAGGTCGGTCGGGCCCATCAGCGGGCGCCTTCGAGAGCGCCCTGGGGGCTGTCCCGAGTGGTGGCTTGCGTGCTGTCAAGGCACGGAAGGCAGTATCCGGGTGGCGCCTGGAGAGACTTGATCTCCAGGAACTCCTGGAGCCCCCAGCGGCCGAACTCGCGTCCGATGCCCGACTGCTTGTAGCCGCCGAACGGGGCCAGTCGGTTGCCGTTGAGCCCGTTGATGTGGACGCTTCCCGAGCGTACCCGACGTGCTACAGCATTGATCCGTTCGAGGTCGTCGCCGAACACTGCGCCGCCGAGTCCGTAGTCGGTGCTGTTGGCCAGTCGCACGGCGTCATCGTCGCCGGAGTGGGTCTGGATCACCAGCACCGGACCGAAAATCTCCTCCCGGGCGACGCGCATCTCTGCAGTGACCCGACCGAAGACGACGGGGGAGAGGTAGTACCCCTTGGTCGGAGGGGCGGGGTGGGCGTCGCCGTAGACGAGCTCTGCGCCTTCGTCGACCCCGCTGCGGAGGTACGACTCGACACGCTGCCACTGTGCGCGGGACGCGATCGGTCCCAGGTTCTCGCCCGGGACGTAGGTGGCGGCGAACTCCCTGGTCAGCTCAGCAGCCTCCGCGTAGCGCGCTTCGGGGACGATGAGTCGCGTCCAAGCAGCGCAGGTCTGGCCGGCGTTCATCATGCAGAACGCCACCGTGCTGCGCACCGCGGCTGCGAAGGACTGGTCGTCCAGGTCGTCGAGCAGAATGCTGGGGGACTTGCCGCCGAGCTCCAGCGCGACTCGCTTGAGCGATGCGCCTGCCCGAGCCGCGATCCACCGCCCTACTTCCGTCGACCCCGTGAACGAGACGACATCGACGTCGGGACTCTCCACCAGCGCGGCGCCGACCACGTCGCCGCGTCCCGCGAGCACACTCAACCAGCCGTCGGGCACTCCCGCATCCCGGGCTGCGTCCGCCAGCAGGTACGACGACAGCGGCGTTAGCTCGGAGGGCTTGAGGATCACCGGGCAACCGCAGGCAAGTGCCGCGGCAACCTTGCCCAGCGCCTGGTGGAGCGGGTAGTTCCACGGCGCGAT
>JBAVCA010000494.1:0-5310 GCA_049586475.1 Nocardioides sp. | reverse complement strand
AGTACGCCGGGTAAGGGTTCCCACCCCGGTCGAGCCACGCGGTGGCCAGCCCGGCGCGGGCTGCGCCGTCGATGTCCCAAGGGTGCACGGCGACCAGCATTGCGTCGTGCGCGGCCACCTCGCACTCATCGAGGGCGTAGGCGTAGGACGCCGCGGCGGGCTTCCACCGGTCGGTGTCCTCCACGCTCAGCAGTCGCTCGAACTGCTCGCGGACGCCGGCGCCTCCCAGCAGCGCCTCGGCCACACCCGCAGACCCGTTGCTGAGGGTCACCAGTCGGATCCCTTGTCCGTGCAACGCCACGATCCCGTCGGGGACGTCGTCGTGCACCGACAGATGGGTGAAGCCGTCCAGCACGTGCTCGACGGCGGCCTCGATCCCGCGGGTCACCGGCTGCTCGCTCAGAGTGATCCGAAGCGACTCCCGCGCGAGGTCGACGAAAGGTTCGCTCGTCCCGGCCGCGGCCAGTGCGAACCCGTCGCGCAGCAGCCCCGCGAACCACGTCGCGCGCAGGTGGGCTGGAGCGCCGACGTCCTCGAAGCGCTGCGACAACGGCGCCAGGTCCGAGAGCGTCTCGTTGACGTCGAAGATCAACAGGCTCGGCCGCGCCAGGCGTTGCGGTCGGGACACGGACTCGGGTTCGCTCGACATTCTCAGACACTAGCCCCCTCCCGGAGTCAGCTCAGGCGCCCGCCGGCAGCCCCGCCGGCAGCCCCGCCGGCAGCCCCGTCGGCAGCCCCGTCGATCAGACCGATGGCCACTCGGCCGCCGTGATCAGACCGCCCGGCCCCAGCCGTCGCGTCGACCCAACCCCTTTGCCACACTGAGGGCAAGATCTCAGCGAGGTCTCCGGACGAGCAGCGCCGTACCCGGAAAGCGACACACGGCATCGAGGAGTGACGAATGCACTGGCTGGTGCTGGTTCTCTCCGGAGTGCTCGAAGCAGTCTGGGCCACTGCGCTGGGCCGATCAGAAGGTTTCACCAAGCTGGCGCCGACGATCGTCTTCGGTGTCTCGGTCGTGTTCAGCATGCTGGGGCTTGCCTACGCGATGCGTGGGCTGCCGGTCGGCACGTCATACGCCGTGTGGGTCGGGATCGGTGCCAGCCTGACGGTCACCTACGCCATGTTCACCGGCACCGAGCCCGCCTCGCTGACCAAGGTGCTGCTGCTGCTGATGATCATCGGCGGAGTAGCGGGCCTCAAGGCGCTGAACTGACCCACTCGAGGAGCTCCACCAGCGCCGCGGCTCGGCCGACTGCCCTACCGTGAGTCCATCATCATGACAACGACGATCACAACACCGACGACCGCACCGAGGCCCGGGACACGGCTGCTGCTGTGCATCGACGCACCCTCCCTGCTGCACCGCAACCACCACGCGCGGGCGAGCACGGACCTGCGTGACCTCGGCGGTCGTCCGGCGTGGGCCTTGCACGGGATGGTGCGCCAGATCATCGAAGCAGTCGAATCGTTCCGCCCCGACGCCGTCGTGCTGGGGCTCGACGACAAGTCGTCCTCGCTCCGCGCCCAGCAGTACCCGGCCTACAAGGCCGGACGGTCCGAGAAGGACCCCGAGCTCCTCGATCAGCTGAGCCGAGCAGGTGCGCTGCTCGACGCGCTGGGACTGCTCACCCTCACCCCGCCCGGGCTGGAGGCGGACGACGTGAGCGCATCAGCTGCAGCCTGGGCGCAACGCGAGGGCTGGCGGTGCGTGATCATCACCTCTGATCGCGACGCCTTCGCGCACATCAGTGCGACCACCGAGGTGCTGCGACTGATCAACGGAGGCATGCACGCCTCTCCCCTGCTCAATCCAGCGCGCCTCGAAGCTCTGTACGGCGTCGCCGCCGAGCGGTACCTCGAGTACGCAGCGCTTCGTGGTGACACGAGCGACAACCTGCCCGGGGTGGACGGGATCGGCGAGAAGGGGGCCTCGGCGCTGATGGCTCAGGTCGGGTCGATGCAGGAGGTGTGGGCAGACCTCGAGCACTGCGACGGCGCGACGCTCACCGCTGCTCTCGACGCTTACTGCGCCGAGGCCGACCAGCGACGGATCAGCGCCGGGCTGCTCAGACGGCTGCGCGCCCCTGGGGCCCGCGAACGGTTCGAGTTCAACCTCACCATGATGGCCGGCCGGTCGGACCTGGATCTCGGACTGGGTCCACTGGAGCCCGGCGGCGCCGGCCTGCTGCCGCTCGACCCGGACCGGGTGCGCAGGGTCGTCGGTCACTTCGGCGTCGAGGCCACCACCGAGCGAGCGTTGCAGGTCCTCAGCGGTCTTGCGGGCTCGTGACGGCGTTCAGCCGAAGATCGACCATCAGCTCATCGGCCAGACGCTCGAGGTCGGCGCGCACCGCGTCGACCTCCGCGGTAGCCGGAACGGACAGCCGAGCGTCCATCTCGAAGAGCACCCCTCCTGCCATCGGCGCCTCTCGAAGGTCGGTGTGCAGCTCCTCGATCCCGACTCCGCGACCGGCGAGTGCTGCTGACACCTCAGCCACGATGCCCGGCCGGTCCTGACCCAGGAGCGTCAAACGGATGTCAGTCCGCGCGTCGCCGACCGTCGTGCTATCCCCGGCGCCCACCTCATCGGCTCGCTCCACCCACACCTTCAGGCCTTCGAGCGCGAGTCCTGCGAGCGCAGTCTCGAGGGCGTCGCGCTCGCTCTCGGGCACCTCGACCAGGGCGATGCCGGCGAATTTGCCGGAGAGTCGTGCCATCTGACTGCGTTGCCAGCTGCCGGCGCGGGCCTCGACCAGGCGAGAGACCGCGGAGACCAGCCCAGGACGGTCGTCGCCGATGACGGTCAACACCAGAGAAGCCATGGAGCGACCTTAGGCCAGCCTGCAGCTTCTGGTCGCTGACCTAGGCTGCTGAGACTTCTAGAACTTCCGGTACTTCCAGGATCCCACAGACCAGGACCCCGCCCTCGTGACCGATCATGTCAACCACCCCCTCGGCAGCGACCCGAACGGCAACAGCGTGTCGAGTCCGCGGATCAAGCGACCGTGGCGCGTCGCGATGACGCGGGACCTCCTGATCCGCTCAGCGCACGCGAGCATGGTTTCGCTCCTCCTCGCCGCGGCGCTCGTGGCGGTCGCGCCGAGCGGCGTCGCGGTGGCCAACGCCCGCTGGCTGTGCGACCCGAGAGCGGCACACGACCCGTGCCGCGGCGACCAGACCACCACCGTCCAGCGGTCCGGCGCTCCGGACGTCGTCCGGCATCCAGGTGTCGTACAGCGGCCGACGGTCGACTGCTTCTACGTCTACCCCACGTCGTCGCAACAGCCCACCCCGAACGCGCAACGCCGCCCCGAGGCTTCAGTCAAGGCCGTGGCACGGCAGCAGGCTCGCCGGTTCTCCACTCTGTGCCGGACCTTTGCACCGCTCTACCGCCAGCGCACCCTGGCTGCTCTGGCTGCCGAGGACGCCTTCACGGAGCAGCAGCGCGGCGACTTCTACGAGTTGGCCTACGCCGACGTGTTGCGCGCCTGGCGCTCCTACCTGGCGCGCGTGGGTCCTTCGCGACGCTTCGTCCTCATCGGGCACTCCCAAGGCTCCCGGTTGTTGCGCAAGCTCATTGCCAAGGAGATCGACCCGCACCCGAGACTGCGCGAGCGCCTGGTCTCCGCGATCCTTCCCGGCGCCGACGTCGTCGTACGACGCGGTAGCGACCGCGGGGGTGACTTCGCTCATCTGCGATTGTGCGGCTCCGCCGACCAGCTGCACTGCGTGCTGGCCTGGTCGACCTACGGAGAGACACCCCCGGACGACAGTCGCTTCGGCAAACCTCCGCTCGACGACTCCGCCTCGCCGGGGCTGGACCTGCCGGTCGGGAGCCGCTACGAGGTCGCCTGCACCAACCCGGCCTCGCTGACGCACAACCGCCGCGTACCGGTGCGCACCATCGTCCGATCAGAGCCCCTACCCGGACTGCTGGGCGTCCTTCAGCTCCAGCTCTACGGCGGTCCCGCGCCCAGCGCGAACACTCCCTGGCTGGTGCCGGCCGACCGCTTCACAGCGCGCTGCCAGACGCTCAACGGCGCGCGTGTGCTCAGGGTTCGCCCGATCGGCGACGCCACGCAGCTCAACCCGTCGCCGAACGACACGTGGGGCCTGCACCTGGCCGACATGAACATCGTGCTCGGTGACGTGCTGCGCGTCGTACGTCGACAGGTCGCGGCGGGATCGTGAGCCACCGCTGCCCATCGGATTTGCCCGCCCCCTGAGCGCCCGTTCCGCGCCGGTGTCACGCATTCCGCGGTACCCCTGGTCAGAGGATGTAGAGCATCTCCTGGTAGGTCGGCAGCACCCACAGGTCGTCGGCGACCAGACCCTCGAGCGCATCCGCGGCCGACCGAACGGCTGCCATCGCCGGCAGCACGACGTCGCGCATGTACGTGGCCGCCTCGAGCGACTCCTCGGCGTGCTCGTGAGCGATGGCTTCGCCCAGCGTCGCCAACCCCGAGCGCAACGCAGCGAGCGGGACACCGATCGCCTCGAGCGAGGACAGGTCTGCCTCGACTCCGGCTGCCTTCAGCGCAGCCACGTTGGAGGCAAGCTCGGTCTGGTAGCGCACCGCGGACGGCAGGATCGTGGTCATGCCCATCTCGAGGGTGAGGTTGGCCTCCACGGCGACGGTCAAGATGTACTGCTCACACCCGATCTCGTAACGGCTGTGCGCCTCTCCAGCGGAGAAGACCCCGTAGGTCGAGAAGAGCTCGAGGGCCTCAGGAGTGATCAGCTCCGGCAGCGCGTCCACCGTGGTGCGCAGGTTTTTCAAGCCCCGCTGCTCGGCCTCGATCGGCCACTCGTCGCAGTAGCCGTTGCCGTTGAAGATCACCGCTCCGTGAGCGGAGACGATCTCGGCGAGCAGCGACTGGACGGCTTCGTTGAAGTCGGTGCCGGCGGCAACGGCGTCCTCCAGCACGGTGGCGCAGTAGTCGAGCGCCTCGGCCATGATCGTGTTGATCATCACCATCGGGCCGGCGACTGTCTGCTGCGAGCCCGGAGCACGGAACTCGAACCGGTTGCCGGTGAAGGCGAACGGCGAGGTGCGGTTGCGGTCGCCGGGGTCCTTGTTGAGGTCGGGCAGCGTGTCGACGCCGATGATGAGCGTGCCCTTGTCCTTCGAACGGGTCGCACCGCCCTTGGCGATCTGGTCGAAGACGTCGGCGAGCTGGTCGCCGAGGAAGATCGAGATGATCGCCGGCGGTGCCTCGTTGGCGCCCAGGCGATGATCGTTTGACGCCGAGGCGACCGAGGCCCGCAGCAACCCGCCGTACTTGTGCACCGCTCGGATGACGGCGG
>JBAVCA010000493.1:0-2790 GCA_049586475.1 Nocardioides sp. | reverse complement strand
TCGTGGTGCTGACCGACGGTGAGGGGTCCCACCCCTGCTCGCCCACCTGCTCCCCCGATGAGCTGGCGCAGCGGCGGCGCGAGGAGTCCCGTGTCGCAGCTCGGTCTCTCGGCGAGGACATCGTGTTGCACCGAGCCGGGCTGCCCGACGGGGGGCTCGATGCGCTCGTCGAGGCGGTCACGACCCTGGTGGTGGACGTACTCGGTGATGCGCGGGACGTGCTGCTCGTTGCTCCCTGGCGACGCGACGGCCACCCCGATCACGAAGCCGCTGGACGGGCTGCCGCTGCTTCTGCCCTCCGCACCGGAGCCCGCCTGCTGGAGTACCCGATCTGGTTCTGGCACTGGGGAGACCCCGCGGACGCGCCCTGGCCGCTCTTCGCGGCAGTCGGTGTCGACGCTGGTCCGGCTGCGCGCAAGCGCGCCGCGATCTCGGCCCATCGCACGCAGGTCGCCCCGCTCTCCGACGCACCCGGCGACGAGGTGCTCCTGACTGTCGACTTCCTTGACCATTTCGCGGGCGACGAGGTGTTCGTGCTCGAGCCGGTGAGTGACCAGACCTTCGACCAGCTCCACGTCGATCGTGCCGACCCGTGGCGGGTGGAAGAGAGCTTCTACGAGCGGCGCAAGCGGGACCTCACCCTCGCGGCCCTCCCTCGCAGGCACTTCCGCCGAGGGCTCGAGCTCGGGTGCTCCCGGGGCGCGCTGGCGCACGACCTCGCCGCGCGGTGCGACGTCCTGGTCGCCGTCGATCGCAGCCCCGAGGCCGTCACCAGCGCCAGGGAGAGGGTGCCGAGGAACGTCGACGTACGCCTGGTGGACGTGCCCTCGAGCTGGCCAGAGGGCCACTTCGATCTCGTGGTGCTCTCCGAGGTCGGCTACTTCTTGAGCCCTCGCGACCTCGAACACCTCCTGGAGCGGATCCGCGACTGCCTGACGGCTGACGGCGTCGTCGTGCTGTGCCACTGGCGACACGAGGTCGTCGGGTGGGTGCTGGACGGTCCGGAGGTGCATGCGCAGGCAACCGACGCCGGGCTCCCCCCCGTGTCAGCACGCTACCGCGACCGAGACGTCGAGCTCCTCGTCCTGGCCGACGACGTCGATTGGCCACGTCCGGATGCCTGAGATGAACGCCGTCGACATCGCCGCGGTGGCCGTGGTGGTCCCTGCGAACGACGAGGAGCAGCTTCTCCATCGCAGCCTCTCGGCGATCGAGGTTGCGCGAACCACGTTGCTCGACGACCGGCCCGGGTTGCAGGTGGACGTGGTCGTGGTGCTCGACGCATGCTGTGACGGCTCAGCGGCCATCGCTCGCGGCTTCGCGGTCCAGGCGGTCGAGATCGACGCCCGCTGTGTGGGGATCGCTCGCGCGGTGGGAGCCACCCGAGCCGCGGCGTCGCTGCATCCAGTGCCGATCGACCGCTCGTGGATGGCGTGCACCGATGCCGACACCGTGGTGCCGCCCGACTGGCTGACGCACCAGGTGGCTGCCGCAGAGAGCGGTGCGGACTTCGTGCTGGGTCGGGTACGACCGGACCCGCGCGACCTCGACGCGGAGACCCAGCAGCTCTGGTGGGAACAGCATCGGAGCACCGGGCAGGGTGTCCACGTGCACGGCGCCAACCTCGGCGTGCGACTCGACGCCTACGTCGCCGTCGGCGGTTTCGAGCCCCTGCCCGAGCACGAGGACGTGGTGCTCGTCAGCCGGCTGCGGGCGCAGGGGCTGCGACCGGCGGCAGGGCGAGAGGTGGTCACGTCCGGCCGACTGCACGGCCGCGTCGACGGCGGCTTCGCCGGCTACCTGCGAGACCTGCGGGCATTGGACGACCCCGTGGCCTGACTATCCGAACGAGTGCGCCGACCTGGCCGGCGCTGCCGCGTCGACCGCGCGCTCCAGCGCCTCGATCTCGGCGTGGAAAGCCGTCAGGATCTGCTCCGGGTCACCGATGACCGCGGCATCGGTCTTGAACCCGATCCGCACCGTCCCGGCGTAGGTGAATCGCGGGCCAGGCACGTTGGTGGTCACCCCGGTCACCTTGCCGGCGAAAAAGGCAACCAGGGAGCGGTTGAGCCGCGTGCCGAGCAGACCGATCGCCTGGATCAGGCTGAACGTGATCGCCGGCTCCGGGGACACCTTGATGTGGTCCATCCGGCGCTTGGTCTCAGCCAGGCGCAAGACCAGAGCACCCGGGCCGGACGGGAGGCTCAGCAGGACGAGCGCGAACCGGTTGCCGAGCTCACGCGGAAGCGGGAGGTGCAGCGGTCACAGGTTGACCGGGATCATCGTCGGCAGGTCCACCGGTCGCCCGCCGCGATCGAGCTGGTAGCGCTCGAGCGCCCCGGCCAGCGCAGAGACGAGCACGTCCTTCACCGTCGCCCCGGAGTGCGCGGCGATGTCCTTGGTCCGCTTCAGCTCGATCGGAGCCGACCAGACCGCTCGCTTCTCGCGACCCGCGACGCCGGCGACGGCGCTGTCCGGATTACAGGTGACGAGGAGCTTCTTGAACACCCTCAGCTAGCTCAGCAGGTGGAAGGACCCGTCGCGATCGCCCTCCGCGGACACGTCGGTCATCGAGAACAGCCCTTGGGTCAACGCGATCCCGTCGGCCAGCGCGTGGTGCAGGCGCACGAAGATCGCCGAACCCTTCGCCAAACCGTCGATCAGGTGGATGTCCCACAGCGGTCGGTCACGCGGCAGCGTGGACAGGAACTCACCGACGTAGGCCTGCAGCGTCGCGTCGTCACCCGGTGCGGGCAGGCGCACGTCCCGCAGATGACGCGTCAGGTCGAG
>JBAVCA010000492.1:0-7912 GCA_049586475.1 Nocardioides sp. | reverse complement strand
GCACCTGCTCGGCCTCCTCGATCGTGATGTCGCCGCGACCGATGAGCGACTCGGTGTAGAGCTTGCGCACCGAGCGCTTCTGCTCGATCAGGTCGTACATCAGCGGCTGGGTGTACGACGGGTCGTCACCCTCGTTGTGACCACGACGGCGGTAGCAGACGAGGTCGATGACGACGTCCTTCTTGAACGCCTGGCGGTACTCGAAGGCCAGCCGGGCCACGCGGATGCAGGCCTCGGGGTCGTCTCCGTTGACGTGGAAGATCGGGGCCTGGACCATCCGCGCCACGTCGGTGCAGTAGAGCGAGGAGCGCGAGGAGCCGGGCGAGGTGGTGAAGCCGACCTGGTTGTTGACCACGACGTGGATCGTGCCGCCGGTGCGGTAGCCGCGCAGCTGGGAGAGGTTGAGCGTCTCGGCGACGACTCCCTGTCCGGCGAACGCCGCGTCACCGTGGACGAGCAGGGGCATGACCGGGAACGTCTCGCCCTGGTCGAGGACGTCCTGCTTGGCGCGGGCGATGCCCTCGAGCACCGGGTCCACCGCCTCGAGGTGCGAGGGGTTGGCCGCGACCGAGACCTTGATCTTGTCGCCCGAGCCGGCGATGAACTCGCCCTCGGCGCCGAGGTGGTACTTCACGTCGCCCGAGCCCTGGACCGTGCGCGGGTCGATGTTGCCCTCGAACTCACGGAAGATCTGGGAGTACTTCTTGCCGACGATGTTGGCGAGCACGTTGAGCCGGCCGCGGTGGGCCATGCCGATGGTGACCTCGTCGAGACCGACCTCGGCGGCCGCCTCGCAGATCTCGTCGATCACCGGGATGGTGGTCTCGCCGCCCTCGAGGCTGAAGCGCTTCTGGCCGACGAACTTCGTCTGGAGGAACGTCTCGAAGGCCTCGGCCTGGTTGAGCTTGAGCAGGATGCGCAGCTGCTCCTCGCGCGGCGGCTTCGTGTGGGGGCGCTCGACGCGCTCCTGCACCCAGCGACGCTGCTCGGGATCCATGATGTGCATGTACTCGATGCCCGTGGTGCGGCAGTAGGAGTCACGCAGGATCCCCAGGATCGTGCGCAGCTTCATGAAACGGCGCCCGTCACCGAAGGAGCCGGTGGCGAACTCGCGGTCGAGGTCCCACAGCGTCAGGCCGTGCGACTCGATCTGGAGGTCGGGGTGGGTGCGCTGGCGGTACTCCAGCGGGTCGGTGTCGGCCATCATGTGACCCCGGACCCGGTAGGCGTGGATCAGCTCGAGGATCCTGGCCTGCTTGCTGATCTCGTCGTCGTGCGAGGTCGCGATGTCGCTGCCCCAGCGAATCGGCTCGTACGGGATCCGCAGCGAGCGGAAGATGTCGTCGTAGAAGCCGTCGGCGCCGAGCAGGAGCTGGTGCAGCCGCTTGAGGAACTCACCCGACTGGGCGCCCTGGATGACCCGGTGGTCGTAGGTCGAGGTGAGCGTCATGACTTTGCTGATGCCGTTGCGAGCGATCGCCTCGTCGGAGGCTCCCTGCCACTCCGCGGGGTACTCCATCGCACCGACCCCGATGATGGCGCCCTGCCCGGCCATCAGCCTCGGCACGGAGTGCACGGTGCCGATGCCGCCGGGGTTGGTCAGGCTGATGGAGGTGCCATGGAAGTCGGCCACCGTGAGCTTGTTGTCGCGCGCCTTGCGCACAACCTCCTCGTAGGCGGTCCAGAACGCGGCGAACTCCATGTCCTCGGCGGCCTTGATCGCCGGCACCAGGAGTTGGCGGGAGCCGTCGGGCTTGGGCACGTCGATGGCCAGGCCGAGGTTGATGTGAGCCGGGGTGATCAAGTTGGGCTTGCCGTCGACGACCCCGAAGCCGACGTTCATCTCCGGCATCGAGCGTGCAGCGCGCACGAGGGCATAACCGATGAGGTGAGTGAAGGAGACCTTGCCACCGCGAGCGCGGGCGAGATGGCTGTTGATGACGATGCGGTTGTCCCACAGCAGCTTCACCGGCACCGAGCGCACCGAGGTCGCCGTCGGCACGGTGAGGGACTCGTCCATGTTCTTCACGACGCGGGCGGGGGCCCCCCGCAGCACCGTGTACGTCGGCTCGTCGCTGGCCTCGGACGGCTCCGGGCGCTTGGCGTCCTTCGGAGTCGGGTTCGAGGTGGAGCCGGCCGGCTCAGCAGCCTTGCCTGCGGCGCGGGGTTCCGCCTTCGGAGCGACCTCTCCGGTGGGCTTGGCGGCCGCTTTCGCTGCGGGCTTCGCGGGCTCGGCGTCGGCTTTCGCGGCCGGCTTCTCTGACGCTTTGGCTGCTGACTTGGCGGGCGCCTTCGCGGCGGGTGCGGCCGACTTCTCCTCCGGGGCCTCGTCTCCGGAGGTGCTGTCGGCCTTGGCGCTGGACCCGTTGGACCCGCTGGACCTGTTGCTCGACGAGGCGGAGCCCTCGGCTCCGAAGTAGGCCTTCCACGCAGGATCCACGCTCGCCGGGTCGCTGGCGTACTGCTCCCTCATCTCCTCCACGAGCCACTCGTTGGCACCGAAATCGGTGTCCGAGGGTTCGGTGGAACTGGTGGAGGGGCCTGAGGACTGCGGCACGGCTGGTTTCGCCTCTTCCGGGAAAGGTGCTGGTGGTGACGGGTGGCTGGATGACAGAGCAAGACGGCCGGGAGGCCCACTCCAGGGAGTGGAACCCGACGCGGGGTCAAGGCTAGACCCACACGCCAGCAAATGCGCGGTCTGTGGTCCACTTTCGGGCACTCTGTCAGCCACACCACAGTCCGGCTCCTCCGCGGTCGCTCCACCACCGCGTGGCGAGGGTCGTCGTGGTCCGGACCAAACACCAGGAGAGCCCCCTTGCGCGTGACGCGATGCCCGAGCCTGGAGCGCGCACGCTCTGCGTCGCGCTCGTTCCTGCTGGCCCTCGGCGCAATCACGCTCGTCGCGGGGCTGAGCGGGTGTTCTGGCGATGACTCGGCCACCCTCGGATCCGTTGCGACAGCGACACCGAGCGCTGGGCAGGAGGCACCGGCGGAGGAACCGACGGTGAGCACCGTCCGGATCGCCCGGGTCGATGGCAAGCTTGACCCCTCGCGCCGCGCGATCCTCGAGACCCGGGTCGGCGGAGCTGTGGACGCTTGGATCGACGGTGCCTACGAAGGCACCTACCCGCGCGACGACTTCGCCGAGGCCTTCACCAGCTTCACCCGAGGAGCCGCGCGCAGGGCGAAGCAGGACGCGGACCTGTTGAGCAACGCGGGAGTCGGGCTGAAGGTCGACGACGTGCGCGTCGTTCGCCGGCGGCTGAACCTCGATGTGCTGGGGGTCGCGGGGCGCGCGGTGGCCGTGACGGCGCGCGTGGACCTTGTCTTCGAGCTCATCGGAGACATCACCCGACGGGACACGATCTCCGGTCGGCTCTTCATGACCTTCGAGAAGTCGAGCTCCGGGGCCGGCCCCGCCGGATGGCGAGTCTTCGGCTACGCCCTGAACCGTAAGGAAGTCTGATGCGCCCGGTGCCGAAGACGCTGGTCCTCATCCTGATGCTGGCGCTGACCGGGCTGCTCGTCCCGGACAGCAGCCGCGCCTCGACCCAGGTCGCGCTCGTCAAGGTCGAGCACGCCGAAGGCGTCGCCCTCGACGACGACACCGTCTGGATCCTCGCGGTCGGCAGCGACGCACGACCGGGGGAGGACATGACCCGCGTACGTGGCGACGCGCTGCAGCTAATCGGGCTCAACACGGTGAGTGGAGCGGCAACGTCGATCGGCATCCCGCGCGACTCCTATGTCCCGATCCCCGGCGTCGGCAGTGACCGGATCAACGCTGCGCTCTTCTACGGCGGTCCCCAGCTCATGGGGGAGGCGGTGGGTGACCTGGTGGGGATCGAACCCGACTACGTGATGGTGACGCGCTTCCCGTTCTTCGAGAACATGATCAACGACATCGGTGGGATCTCGGTCGACAACCCGAGCTACTTCTCCGACTCCGACCTCAAGCCCGAGGGATTCGCCCAGGGCGAGATCCGGCTCAACGGCTACGGTGCCATGGCATTCTCTCGCATCCGAAAGACGCTGCCCGGGGGCGATTTCGACCGATCTGCCCACCAGCAGATCGTGCTCGGGGGGATCCAGGCTCAGATTGCCGAGCGGGCCGCTGAGGGCGGGTTCCTGGCTTCCGGCGTGCTCACCGTGATCGAGCACATGGACGTGAGCGGCGTCGGTCCCGCGGAGCTGTTCCGCCTGGCAGTGGCGATCTCCCAGGTCGATCCCGCCAAGATCACCGGCTGCGTGGTGCAGGGCAGCATCGCGACCATCAACACGGCCAGCGTGGTGCTGCCCTTCACCGAGCAGGCACGGCGCTACGGCAACGACGCCCGGGCGGATGCGGTCATCAATCGGTGCTGACGCGGTCGGCGCCGTCGGGGCTCTCGGGCCTCAGCCCCGACAGCGTCGTCGTGTCTCCACTGTTCGCTCGCAGGAATCAGCGCCAGGACCTCCGTAGGCAACGTCGTCGCCCCGGCCACCGCTGAGCGCGTCGTCGCCACCGCCGCCGTGGAGATCGTCGCTGCCGCCTGACCCGCGGACGTCGTCGTCGCCGGCGCCGCCCCTCAGCACGTCGGCATCTTCTTGACCGTCGATCCGGTCCCGGCCCGGTCCGGTGGAGATCTGGTCACGCCCCTGTCCGCCGGAGACGTACTGAGACCCCTTCCCGGTGGTGATCGTGTCGCCGCCCGGGCCGCCGCTGATTTCGGCGAAGCCGTGGCCAACGACGATGCGGTCGTTCCCTGCGTCGCCCTGGACCTCGGTGTCGCCGTTGCCGGTCATAGTCACGTGGTCGTCCCCGGGGCCGGCGTAGACCAGGAATGCGGCGCAGATGTCGTCATCGCCATCGAAAGCGTGCACCTCGGAGTCGGGCGCGAAGATGACGTCATCGCCCGGGGTGCCGAGCACGTACTCGGAGTCGCCGACGATGGTGGCCGGGGCGCCGTGGCACCGCGGAGGTGACGGATCGGCGCCGGAGGCCCCGGTGGGGACCCCGGGCACGGTGGTCGTGACGAGGACTGCGACCGCCATGAGCGCGAAGCTGACTGAACGAGGATGGAACACGGTGTCTCCCGATGATCGACTGGTGGTCGAGTGGGAGATGCCTCGATGCCCGAGAAGGTTGCGCCGTCTGTGGGTCGGCGTGCCGAGACCTGCGTGGGCGCCTCCGGCAGGATTCGAACCTGCGACACCTGGTACCGGAAACCAGTGCTCTATCCCCTGAGCTACGGAGGCCCGCACCCGAAGGCGCGGGGTGGACACTACCGGTGACAACTGATGGAAAGAAAACCGGTGGCCGCCGATAGGGTTGCCGGGTGAATCCGGATCAGCTCGCCGCCTCAGTCCAGGGCGCTCTCGCCACGCTCGTCGACGACGGGGCCCTGGCGGTCCCGGACGGTGTCGACCTGACGGTGAGCATCGAGCGGCCCCGTGACCCGAGCCACGGTGACTACGCCACGAACATCGCGCTCCAGGTAGCCAAGAAGGTGGGGATGAATCCCCGCGCCCTGGGCGAGCTGCTCGCCGCGCGGCTGGTCGAGAGCGTCGGTATCGCGAAGGCGGAGGTCGCCGGTCCGGGCTTCGTCAACATCACCGTGGACTCCGACGCCCAGGGACGCATCGCTGCCGACATCGTGGCGGCGGGGGAGACCTACGGCCGCACCGACCTGCTGGCCGGTCAGGCGATCAACGTCGAGTTCATCTCCGCCAACCCCACCGGCCCCCTTCACCTCGGGCACACCCGCTGGGCGGTGCTGGGCGACGCGATCGCACGGGTCCTGGCCTCGGCCGGCGCCATCGTCACCCGTGAGTTCTACATCAACGACCGCGGCGTCCAGATGAATCACTTCGCGGACTCGATCATCGCTGCGGCTCAGGGACGACCTGCCCCGGTCGACGGCTACGTCGGCGCTTACATCACCGATCTGGCCGCCGCCGTCGAGGAGGCCAGCCCCGGCGTCTTCCAGCGCCCCGAAGACGAGCTGCGCGGCGCCGTGCGCGAGCTCGGCTACCGCATCCAGCTGGGGCTGCAGCAACACTCCCTGGAGACCTTCAATACCCACTTCGACGTGTGGTTCTCCGAGCTCTCGCTGCACGAGTCCGGCTCGGTGCCACACACCCTCGACCGGCTGAAGACGCTCGGTCATGTCTTCACCGATGGGGGAGCGCTGTGGATGCGCACCACCGACTTCGGCGATGACAAAGACCGGGTCCTCATCAAGTCCGACGGCGAGCTCACCTACTTCGCCTCCGACACCGCCTACTACCTCAGCAAGCGGGCGCGCGGCTTCGACCGTTGCATCTACCTGCTCGGCGCCGACCACCACGGCTACGTCGGCCGCCTCCGGGCGATGGCTGCGTGCGTCGGCGACGATCCGGCCGAGACGCTCGAGGTGCTGATCGGCCAGATGGTCAAGATCCTCAAGGACGGCGTCGAGATGAAGCTCTCGAAGCGGGCCGGCACGATCGTGACCTTGGACGAGCTCGTGGAGGAGATCGGCGTCGATGCGTTGCGCTACTCCCTCGCGCGCTACCCGGCCGACTCGCCGTTGGTGCTCGATGTCGCCGAGATCACTCGGGCCTCGGCCGACAACCCGGTCTACTACGTTCAGTACGCTCACGCGCGCACCTGCCGGATGAGCGCCAACGCCGCCGACCTGGGCATGACCTTGCCCGACGACTTCGACGCCTCGCTGCTCGACCACGAGCGCGACCGGGCCCTGCTGCGGGCACTGGCGGACTTCCCCGCCGTAGTGTCCAGCGCAGCCGACCTGCGCGAGCCGCACCGGATCGCGCGCTACCTCGAGGACACCGCCTCGGCGTTCAACAAGTGGTACGACACCAAGGAGTGCCGGATGCTGCCGCACGGTGACGAGGCGGTCACTCCAGCCAACCTCGCGCGCCTGGTGCTGGTGCACGCTACGCGCACAGTTCTCGCCAACGGGCTCGACCTCCTCGGGGTCTCCGCCCCCGAGCGCATGTGAACGGGAGCTGAGCAGATGACGCACGAAGCAGGCTGGGCTCACGCGCCCGGTGCGCTGCGCGGTCCGTCCTGGCTGGCGGCGCCGGCCGATCCCAACGAGCTGGTCCCGCAGCTCTGGTCGCGCACCGCCCGCAAGCTCGAGGACGATCTCGAGATAGGTGGGGTGACCTTGAAGGAGCTGGTCGAGGAGCACGGCTCTCCCGCCTACGTCCTCGACGAGGCCGACTTCCGCGTTCGCGCCGGGGCGTTCCGCGACGCCTTCTCCGCCTACGACGTCTACTACGCCGGCAAGGCGTTCCTGTGCACCGAGGTCGCGCGCTGGGTCGCCGATGAGGGCCTCCGCCTCGATGTCTGCTCGCCGGGCGAGCTGTTGGTCGCGCTGCGCGCCGACTTCGACCCCGCGCGGATCGGCTACCACGGCAACAACAAGACCGAGCCTGAGCTGCGCCGTGCGATCGAGGTGGGGGTGGGTCGGATCGTGCTCGACTCGTTTGTCGAGATCGAGCGTCTCGCTGCAATCGCCGCGGAGACCGGTGCCGTCCAGGGCGTGATGATCCGGGTCACCGCAGGAGTCGAGGCCCACACCCACGAGTACATCGCCACCGCCCACGAGGACCAGAAGTTCGGCTTCTCGATCACCTCCGGTGACGCCTTCGAGGCCGTGCGTCGAGTGCTCGCGGCCCCCGGACTGGAGCTGCTGGGCCTGCACAGCCACATCGGGAGCCAGATCTTCGATTCCTCGGGTTTCGAGGTCGCCGCCCGGCGGGTCTTGGCCCTGCACGCTCGCGTCGGTGAGGAGCTTGCGGTGGTGCTGCCCGAGATGGACCTCGGCGGCGGCTTCGGCATCGCTTACACGACCCAGGACGACCCCTCAGAGCTGCTCGACGATGGCGCTCATCTCGTCTGCCAGACGCGCCGGCTCTGAGG
>JBAVCA010000491.1:0-4511 GCA_049586475.1 Nocardioides sp. | reverse complement strand
AGCTGTCGGTGGGCAAGGTGCTGGTTCAGATCCGCCGGGCACCCGCATTCACAGCAATCGAGCACGCGCGTGGCGTCTGCATGGCCGAGCTGGTCAGCGACGTCCTCGGGCGCCAGGCTCCAGCCTTCGTCCCGTCGGGGACCCGACGCATGGGCAACGGTGCCACTCCGACCTACGCGGTGCGGGGGGAGCGCATCGTCGCCATGGCGGACGGGGTGTCGATCGGGGTCGCGGTCGTCCATGAACCTGGTGCGGAACCAGGAGTCCGGGCGATCGACATCGACGTCGACGCTGCCTGGCAGCGGCGCGGGATCGGGACCCGGCTGCTGGGTGACGCAGCCCGACTCGCTCGGCGGCTCGGCGCCGAGGAGGTGGTGCTGACCACGGCGCACGACAACCGCGCGGTGCTTCCGACGGTGCTGGCCGCGGGTATGCGGGGGCGGATCCGGATGGCCGGGGAGACGCTGACGGTGCGCGTGGTGGTGCGTGAGCTGAGGCCACTGCCGGGGTGAGGCGAGCCCCGCGTCAGCCCAGGGCGCGGTCCAGGTTCATCGCCGCACTGATCAGGCTCAGGTGCGTGAACGCCTGCGGGAAGTTGCCCAGCTGCTCGCCGGTCAGGCCGATCTGCTCGGCGTAGAGGCCGAGGTGGTTGGCGTAGGTGAACATCTTCTCCAGCGCCAGGCGCGCATCCTCTAGTCGACCGGCGCGGGTGAGGGCTTCGACGTACCAGAAGGAGCAGAGCGAGAAGGTGCCCTCGGGGCCGTCGAGACCGTCGGTGGTGCGACCGAGGTCGTAGCGGAAGACCAGGCTGTCGGAGACGAGACGCTCCTCGATCACCTCCAACGTCGAGAGGAAGCGAGGGTCGTTGGGCGCCAAGAACTTCACCAGCGGCATCAGCAGGACCCCGGCGTCGACGGTGTCAGAGTCTTCCGCTGCGGTGAAGGCACCCAGCTCGTCGTTCCACGAGCGTTCCATGATCCGCGCGTGGATCGCGTCTCGGGCCGCAGCCCACCGGGTCAGGTCACCGGGCAGCCCGCGCTGACGGGCCATCCTCATCATCCGCTCCAGCGCGACCCAGCACATCAGGCGCGAGACAGTGTGAGCCCGCACGTCGCCCCGGATCTCCCACATGCCGGCGTCGTCGCGCTCCCAGTTCTCCAGGAGCCAGTCGATCAGTCGGGTGAGATCGGCCCAGGCGTCGATGCTCAGCCCGGCGCCGTACTTGTTGAAGAGATAGACCGAGTCGATCAGCTCGCCGTAGATGTCGAGCTGGAGCTGGTCTACCGCAGCGTTGCCGACCCGGACCGGCTGCGAGTCGCGGTGTCCGCGCAGGTGGTCGAGCGTGCGCTCGGCGTCAGGGACATTGCCGTCGATGTCGTAGAGCACCCGCAACGGACCGATGTCGGTGCCGTCGGAGGACTTGGTGCTCGCGGCCTCAGCGTCGCCGATCCGTTTCGACAGCCACGCGACGAACGACTCGGCCTCATCGGTGTAGCCCAGACGCAGCAGCGCGTAGAGCGTGAAGGCGGCGTCACGCACCCAGACGAATCGGTAGTCCCAGTTCCGCTCGCCACCGACCTCCTCGGGCAGGCTCGTCGTCGGTGCCGCGATGACCGCTCCCGACGGTTCGTGGGTGAGCAGCTTGAGCGTGATCGCGGAGCGGTTGACGGTCTCCCGCCAGCGACCGACGTACGTCGAGCGGCTCAGCCACTGCCTCCAGAATCGGGTGGTGCGCTCGAAGAGATCGTCGACGCGGTTGTCGGCAGGCGGCTGCTCGTCGTCGGCGAGCAGGTGCAGGGTGAATCGTGCTTCCTGACCGGCCTCGAGCACCAGGTCAGCGTGGATGGCGTGGTCAGCGATGGTGAGGTCGTGGGTTGCGGTGAGCCCCAGCCTGATGCCGTCGCCAGTGATGAGCACCCCGTGGTCGACCTGGGTCAGCTCGGGCAGGACCTCGCCGTACTCGAGTCGTGGCGCGACCTCGGTGCGCACCCGAACGCGTCCGCGCACGGCGGTCACCCGGCGCACGATGTACTGCCGGTGCTCAGGGTCGTGCGAGCGCACCAGCGGCATGAAGTCGTGGACCTCGGCCACCCCCTCCTCGGTGAGGAAGCGGGTCACCAGGACGGCGGAATCGGGGTAGTAGAACTGTCTCGTCGACGTGCTGCCGTCCACCACCCCCAGGCTCCAGTGCCCGGCTTCGGGGTCGAGGATCGAGCCGAAGACGCTCGGGGAGTCGAAGCGAGGTGCGCAGAACCAGTCGATCGTGGCCGTGTCGCTGACCAGCGCGCAGGTGCGCAGGTCGCCGATGATCCCGTGGTCCGCGATCGCTGCGGCCGCGCGCGGTTCGTCCTGCTCGACCCCCTCCCTCACCCGGGTCATGCCTGTTCGGGTCCGCCCAGCCGCCAGCCGCCGTCGACCAGGTCGACGGCCTGCTGGGGACCCCACGAACCCTGCTCGTAGGGGTGCACCTCGGGCGGGTCGTCGAGCAGTGGCTGGATGACCTGCCACAGCCGGTCGACCTCGTCGGAGCGGGTGAAGAAGGTGCGATCACCGTTCAGGACGTCGAGCAGCAGGCGCTCGTAGGCCTCGAGCGGTTCGCCGTCGGGCACGTCGTTGCCGAGGTCCAGATGGAAGCTCGCGCCGGTCAGGTCCATGCTGGGTCCGGGCTGCTTGGCGCGAACGTCGATGGTGATCCGAGGCTCATCGGTCAGCTCGAGCACGAGCTCGTTGGCCAACGGCTCCGCGCCGCGAAGCAGTGTCGTGTGGGGCGTGCGGAAGCGCAGGGTGATCGTGCGTCGGGAGTCGGCCAGGGCCTTGCCGGTGCGCAGGTAGAAGGGGACGTCGCGCCACCGCTCGTTGTCGACGTAGACCTCGAGGGCGACAAAGGTCTCGACCTCGGAGTCCTCGGCCACGTCGGGCTCGTCGCGGTAGCCGTCGTACTGGCCGAAGACCACGCGGTCACGATCGAGCGGACGGATCGCGCCGAAGAGCGCGGACTTCGAGTCCCGCATGCACTTCTCATCGAGGTTGTCGGGATCCTCGAACGCAACGAACCCGAGCAGCTGGGCGAGGTGGGTGGAGACCATGTCGCGCAGGCAACCGGTCGACTCGTAGAAGCTGCCGCGGCCTTCCATCGCCAAGGTCTCCGGCACGTCGATCTGCACCGACGCGATGCTCTGGGCGTTCCAGGCGGGCTCGAAGAGACCGTTGGCGAAGCGCAGCGCGAGGATGTTCTGCACGGCTTCCTTGCCGAGGAAGTGGTCGATCCGATAGATCTGCTCCTCCTCGACGACCTCCTTCAGGGCGGCATCCAGCTCGCGGGAGGACTCCAGGTCGAGCCCGAACGGCTTCTCGATCACCATCCGAGCACGCTCGGTGATGCCCTCGCGGTCGAGCATCGCGATCATCGGCTGCATGGCCGCCGGCGGCAGCGACAGGTAGAGCAGTCGACGTACGGTCTCGGTGTCAGCACCCTCGCCGTCGAAGGCGTCCTCGGCATCACGCACTGCGGCCGCCAGGTCGGCGCCGTCGTCGGCGCTGGCCGTCTGGAAGGACACGCGCGCCAGGAAGTCGGCGGCGGCCTTGTCGTCGAGGTCCTCGACGGTGTCCTTCAGCCCGGCGAGCACCTGCTCGCGGAACTCTTCGTCGGTGCCGGGGGAGTGGCGCCCGCTGCCGATGATCACGTAGTCGTGGGGTAGCCGCCCGGCGTCGGCCAAGCGGTAGAGCCCGGGGAAGAGCTTTCGAGCAGCGAGGTCGCCGGTAGCACCGAAGAGGACGAGGACGTGGGCAGGCAGGGACTCGGTCACGGGCTCCAGAGTGTCGGATGACGCACGTCATGGCCACACCCCCTCGGGACCGACGGATCGCGGACCCGCCCGCGCCAGTAGACTCGACTCGTGGAGGTCCCCGAGAAATTTGCCGCCCTTGGTCTCACCTACGACGACGTCCTGCTGCTGCCTGGTCACTCCGACCTGGCGCCGGACGAGATCGACACGACCACCCGGCTGACCCGGGAGATCAGTATCAAGGTCCCGCTGATCAGCGCGGCGATGGACACTGTCACCGAGTCGCGGATGGCGATCGCGATGGCCCGCGAAGGCGGCCTGGGCGTGCTCCACCGCAACCTGTCGATCGACGACCAGGCCTATCAGGTCGACCTGGTCAAGCGCACCCAGACCGGCATCATCTCCAACCCGGTCACGATCACGCCCGATCGCACGCTGGAGGACCTCGACCGGATTTGCGGGGAGTACCGCGTCTCGGGCCTGCCCGTCGTCGACGAGGACAACCTGCTCATCGGCATCATCACCAACCGCGACCTGCGCTTCACCCCGGTCGCTGAGTGGCCGACCACCAAGGTCGACGAGGTGATGACGCCGATGCCGCTGATCACCGCACCCATCGGCATCTCGCGAGACGACGCGACCGCGTTGCTGCGCCAGCACAAGCGCGAGCGGCTGCCGCTGGTCGACGATGCCGGTCGCCTCGGCGGGTTAATCACGGTCAAGGAC
>JBAVCA010000490.1:0-1593 GCA_049586475.1 Nocardioides sp. | reverse complement strand
CACCAGGCCGGCGTGGACCGGGGCGCCGTCCAGGTCGTGGATCACGGTCACCCGGGTCACCCCGTGGTCGAGGGACTCGAGCTCCCAGGTGACGCGGGTCGCAGCCTCGGCCGACACCGCTGCGTCGAACAGCATCCGGTAGGTCTGGACCAGCCGACGCGGGGGGTCGGCCTCGAGGACCTCGCCGTCGATGAGCACCGTGGGCACGCCCATCGCCTGCAGCCGGTCGTTCGCCGTGGCACGGAACCGGCCTCCGGGTCGGAGGTCGAACTCCATCGGCCCGTAGCCGTAGCGTGCGGACCATTCGGGGCTGGTGATGGCTTCCCACACCGCTTCCGCAGGGGCCTTGATGTGCACCCGGAAGACCTGGGTCGTCGGGGTCGAGGTCGAGGACGTCATGTGGGCACCTTCCAGGTCGGACTTCAGATCGGCGAGCAGTGAGACCCGCCGCTCGATGTACTTGTCGATCCACCGGTCGTGGATCAGCCGCACCGGGACCGGATTGAGGAAGTGCAGCTTCTCCCTTCCGGAACGACGCGGGACCACGAGGTCGGCCTCCTCGAGGATCCGCAGGTGCTTCATGACTCCGAAGCGCGTCATCTCCAGCTCCGACTCGAGCTGATGCAGCGTCTGACCGTCTCGGAGCAGCAATCGATCGAGCAGCAGCCGTCTGGTCGGATCAGCCAGTGCCTTGAACACCGAGGCGTCGCGATCCATCCCGGCAGCATAGGTGACCAAAAGGTCACATGTCTAGCCCTCGGCGTCGATCACAGGACCATCCAGCCAAGCACTGGAGTCGACTGCAGCCCGACGATCACGCACATCAGGACCAGCAGGCCGAGGCTCCAGCCGATCACCTTGCGGAAGATGTCGCCCTCGCGCCCCGCCATCCCGACGGCGGCTGCCGCGATCGCCAGGTTCTGTGGGCTGACCATCTTTCCGAGCACCCCGCCGGAGCTGTTCGCCGACGCCATCAGCAGCGGATCGAGGCCGGCCTCCGCCGCGGTCTGTACCTGCAGGGCACCGAAGAGTGCGTTGGCCGAGGTGTCGGACCCGGTGACGGCGACGCCGATCCAGCCGAGGATCGGCGACAAGATCGCGAAGGCGCCGCCGGCGCCAGCGAGCCAGGCGCCGAGCGAGGTGGTCTGACCGGACAGGTTCATCACGTAGGCGAGCGCGAGCACCGCCATCACGGTGATGATCGCCGACTTCAGCTCGACATAGGTGGCCACGTACGTCTTGGCGGCCTGAACTGGCGACACCCTCAGGATCAGCGCCGTGATGATCCCCGCGAGGATCATCAGGGTCCCCGCCGCGGGCAGCCAGTTGAGCTTGAACACCGTCGCCACCGGGTCGCCGGCCGGGTTGAGGATGTCCAGCCCCGGCCAGTCGAAGAGGTAGGTGAAGGGTTCCTTCGCCAAGAAGTCGACCACAGCCGGAATGTTGACGATGGAGAAGATCGCGATGATCACCAGGTACGGCGAGTAGGCCTTCACGATGTCGGCCCCGCTGTCGCGGGGCACCGACCCGTCTGCGCTGGCACTTGGACCGGCACTGGCACCGCGGCCGGTCGAGCCGGTCACGGTCGTCGAG
>JBAVCA010000489.1:0-1723 GCA_049586475.1 Nocardioides sp. | reverse complement strand
GGTGCGGCCCGCCGATCGCATCGAACGTGGCAGCGACCCCGTCAGGAACGAGGCGGAGCGTCTCGGCGATGACGTCGACCTCGTTGCGGTCGAGAGCTACGGCGCCGCGTGCTGTCACGGCAGCTGTCCGCGACCCGGAGGCGGAGCCGATGGCCAAGATCTCGTTGTGTCGAGCAAGCTCGAGCAGGGCCGTCCCGACCCCGCCCGCAGCGCCGTGGACCAGGATGCTTCCTCCAGGAGTCGCGTAGGCGATGCGCTCGAGCATCTGCTTGGCGGTGACGTAGTTGAGAACCAGAGCTGATACCTGAGCGGCCCGCAGATGTTCGGCGACCGGCACGGTGAAGCATGCGGGCGCCAGTGCGTGCGTGCTGTACCCGCCGGTGACGGTGAGCGCGGCTACCCGCGCGCCCACCCCGACGTGGTCGACTCCGCCACCGAGTGCGAGCACCCTCCCAACGACGTCGTACCCAGGTGTGAACGCCAGTGCCGGGGACTCGGGATAGACCCCTCGTCGCATCAGCACGTCGGCGTAGGCGACTCCAGCGGTCTCGACCTCAATCAGGACCTGTCCTGGTGATGGCACAGGAACATCCATGTGCGTCAGCACCAAGGTGTCCGGCTCCCCGTGTCGCTCAACGCGGATTGCCCGCGCGCTCATCTCGCGACCGTCGCCAAGAAGGACTCCACGTGCGTCATCAGCGAGCTGGGTGGGAGCAATTGAGGGTCGATCACAGCGTGCAGGCCCAAGCCGTCGAGGAACGCAGCCAGCTGCAGAGCCATCAGCCTGCTGTCCGAGCCGGCAGCCAGCTCACCATCGACGGCCGCTTGAGTGAGCAGCGTCTCGAGGACCGCACGCCATGACGCAAGACGCTCGACCTGTTCCAGGCGGAGGCTCGGAACCGTGAGGATCTCACGCCACAACGATGCCCAGGCCGTCCACTCGGCCTGCCGCTCTTCCGTTACCGGCAGGAGTTCGAACGCCGCAGCCCGGACCGCCTGCAAGCCCCGACGGTCCTCGAGCACGGAAAGCATCCGCTCCACCCCCCGGCTGACGGCGAGCGACACGGCAGCGTGGAGGAGCGCCGCCTTGCCCTGGGGGAAGTAGTGGTGCACCAAGCCAGGTGACATCCCGGCCTGTGCGGCCACCGCTCGCACGGTGAGTCCATCGACACCGCTGTTCCCCACCACCGCCAAGACTGCGGCTGCAAGCGACGCACGGCGTTCCTCGACGTCCACGACCTTCGGCATGCCGTTATTTTGATTGGACGTCCGTTCAATGTCAAGCGATCTCTTGGCGTCTCCGCTCGGCAGGCGAGGCTCGTGCTCGATCTGCGGCCAGCCCGCCGCTGTGGACCGGGTCAAGTTGAACCGTCCGCCCCGATCGGCAATAGTTAGGCGTGTGCCTAAGTATCACGATGAGCTCGACGCCGTGCTCCGAGCTCTCGCGGACTCGACACGCCGGGCGATCGTGGAACGGGTGGCGAAGTCCCCAGCGGTGGTGTCCGAGCTCGCAGCCCCGTTCTCGATGGCGTTGCCGTCACTCATGCAGCATCTGCGCGTTCTCGAGGCCGCGGGACTGGTGACGTCGCAGAAGCACGGACGCGTCCGGACCGTGAGCCTGCGCCCGGGCGCTCTCGACGTCCTGCACCTGTGGCTCGGCGAGCAACGAACCCCCGCAGAAGACCAAGCCGACCGGCTCGGTATCCACCTGACCCGCACCAAC